>NZ_JBWKFN010000005.1:241001-378937 GCF_056434245.1 Streptomyces sp. NPDC044064 | reverse complement strand
GACGACCGTCCCGCCTACCGCCGTGACGACCGGCGCGACGACAACCGTGGCGGCGCCTACGGCGACCGCGGCGGCTTCCGCCGTGACGACCGCCGCGATGACCGTCGTGACGACCGCGACCGCGGCGAGCGCGGTGGCTTCCGTGGCCGGGACGACCGAGGCGGCCGTGGGCCCCGCCGTGACGACCGCGGTGGTCGGCCGGGCGGCTTCCGCGGGCGTGACGACCGCCGCGACGACAGCCGCGGCGGTGGCTACGGCGACCGCGGTGACCGTCGTGACGACCGGCGTGGCGGCAGCCGCTTCCGCGACGAGCGCGACCGGGACCGTGAGCCGATCAAGCGGCTGCCGTTCCCGGAGGACGTCACCGGAGACGAGATCGACAAGGACGTCCGGCAGGAGCTGCAGAGCCTGCCCAAGACGCTCGCGGAGGACGTCGCCAAGAACCTGGTGATGGTCGCGCGGCTCATCGACGAGGAGCCCGAGCGCGCCTACGGCTACTCCAAGGTGGCCCTGCGTCTGGCTTCCCGTGTGGCCGCCGTACGTGAGGCCGCCGGGTTCGCGGCGTACGCCAACCAGAAGTACAGCGAGGCTCTGGCCGAGTTCCGCGCCGCACGGCGCATGACCGGCAGCGTCGAGCTGTGGCCCGTGATGGCCGACTGCGAGCGTGGGCTCGGGCGGCCGGAGAAGGCGCTGGACATGGCCGGCGCTCCCGAGGTGCACAAGCTGGACAAGGCCGGGCAGGTCGAGATGCGGCTCGTCGCGGCGGGCGCCCGGCGTGACATGGGTCAGCTGGACGCGGCCATCGTGACCCTGCAGAGCCCGGAGCTGGCCTCCAACTCCGTCCAGCCGTGGACCGCGCGGCTGCGCTACGCCTACGCCGACGCCCTGCTGGCCGCCGGCCGGGAGAACGAGGCGCGCGAGTGGTTTGCCAAGGCTGTCGAGGCGGACCGGGACGGCAGCACGGACGCCTCCGACCGGCTCGCGGAGCTGGACGGCGTGGAGTTCGTCGACGCCCTCGACGAGAACGAGAACGAGAACGAGAACGAGAACGAGAGCGGGAGCGAGAACAACGAGGACGAGGGTGGCAACGAGGACCGGCGCGATGACAGCGCTGCCCCTGCCGACGCCACCGCCGCTCAGGACGACGACAAGGACTGAGCCGAGCGGGTGACGACATGACGAAGGGCGGGACCGACCGGTCCCGCCCTTTCGTATGCGCGCTGTCGGATCTGTCAGATCTCCAGTGCCCGCAGCACCAGCCCCGACGCCGGCTTCGGGCCGAACGACGTCGACTTTCGGGGCATCGTCACGCCCTGGCGGGCCAGGTCGCGTACGACGTCCTCGTGGACCGGGTGCAGCAGGACGGCCGTACCGCCGTCGCGCTCCGCCTTGGCGACCGTGGCGGCCGTGTCGTGGATGTAGGCGATGTGGGCCGGGGAGTCCTCGGGGATGTGCCAGACGTGGTCGAGGAGCGTGGCGTGCAGGACCGTGGCGTCCAGGGAGCGCCAGGCGGCCGGGCGGTCCTCGGGGATCGTGCGGGCCAGCAGGTCCGGGTCCGGGCGGTCGACGAGGTGGAAGGCGCCGTCGCCGGCCAGCAGGAAGGCGTTGCCGGCGCAGGCCGCGTCCGCCAGCCGTCCCAGCGCCTCGGCCAGCGACACGTCGAGGCGTCGTACCCGGAAGAGGCCTTCCAGGGCCGCCACCGCGTCCGCGACCGGCAGGCCGTGCAGCAGGCGGTGGATGGCGCGGACGCGCAGCGGGTAGCGGGCGGTGTCGACCAGCAGCACCAGGCCGTGGTCCCAGGGGCTGGGGGAGGGGTGCTCGGCGCGCAGCAGCCGATAGGTGGCCCAGCGGTGGTGGCCGTCGGCGATGAGGGCCTGGTGGTGGGCCAGATCGGACTGGATGCGGGCCACGTCGGCGGGGTCGGTGACCGACCACAGGCTGTGGTGGAAGCCGTCCTCGGTGGTCGTGGCCAGCAGCGGGGGCTGTTCCGCCGTGCGCTCGACGACCTCGGCCGCCGCGCCGTTGCCGTGGTAGGTCAGCAGCAGGGGTTCCAGGTTGGCGCGGGTGGCGCGCATCAGGGCCGCGCGGTCGGCGACCACCGGGAGCATGACGTCCTCGTGCGGCAGCACCACGCCCTCCACGGGCTCTGACACGCGTAGAGCGCCGATGACGCCGCGCTGGAGCATGCCGTTGTCGTCCCGCTGCTCGTACACGTACAGAGCGGGGACCGGGTCGGCGGTCAGGACGCCCTCGGCGAGCCAGCGGCGCAGGGTGTCGGCCGCCTGTTCGTTGCGGGCACTGGGCGTGCCGGCCTGGGGGAGGATCAGACGGACGATGTTGTACGGGTCCGCGGCCTCGAGGTAGTGCAGGCCGTCGGGGCGGATGACGACGTCGTACGGCGGGGAGGTGACGGAGGCCAGGCTCCCGACCCGGTCGGGGTCGTATCGAAGGCCGCGGAACGGGGTGAGTTCCAGGCCTCGGTGCGCCGTTGCTTCCGAGTGACCTGCAGTGTTCATCCCGGCATCGTACGTGTGTCAGTGGTGTGCGGGATGATCGGGGGAGAGACCGTCGAGCAAGGAGCGATGTGGAATGAGCCAGGGCGTCACGACGAGGCCCGAGGGCAGCGGGCAGCCCCTGAGCGAGGCGTACGACACGGCGCTGCTCGATCTGGACGGTGTGGTGTACGCGGGCGGGAGCGCGATCGTGCACGCCGTCGACTCGCTGGCCGAGGCCCGCGCGGGCGGCATGCATCTGGCCTATGTCACCAACAACGCGCTGCGCACGCCGGATGCCGTGGCGGAGCACCTGACGGAGCTGGGGATACCGACGGGTGCGGACGACGTCATCACCTCGGCGCAGGCGGTCGCGCGGCTGATCAGCGAGCAGGTGCCGGCCGGGTCGCGGGTGCTGGTGATCGGCGGTGAGGGGCTGCGGGTGGCGCTGCGCGAGCGCGGTCTGACGCCCGTGGAGTCGGCGGACGACGATCCGGCGGCGGTGGTGCAGGGGTACGGCGGCCCCGAGCTGACGTGGGGGCGGTTCGCCGAGGCGTCGTACGCCGTGGCCCGCGGGGTGCCGTGGTTCGCGTCCAACACCGACCTGACGATTCCCAGCGGGCGGGGCATCGCGCCGGGCAACGGGGCGGCCGTGGAGGTCGTCCGTATCGCGACCGGTGCGGAGCCCCAGGTGGCGGGCAAGCCGCTGCCCCCGATGCACCGGGAGACGATCCTGCGTACGGGCGCGAAGCGGCCGTTGGTGGTCGGGGACCGGCTGGACACGGACATCGAGGGCGCGTTCAACGGCGGAGTGGACTCGCTGCTGGTGCTGACCGGCGTCACGGACGGCCCGCAGCTGCTCGCCGCGCCGCCGCAGCACCGGCCGACGTATGTGGACGCCGATCTGCGCGGGTTGCTCACCGGCCAGCCGGAGGTCACCGAGGACGGGGCCGGTTTCCGCTGTGGCGGCTGGACGGCGACCGCCGGGGCGGACCAGCTGGAGCTGGCGGGCGAGGGCGATGCCCTGGACGGACTGCGGGCCCTGTGCGCGGCGGCCTGGACGGCCGCCGGGGACGGCTCCTGCGAGCTGGACGGAGGGAAGGCGCTGGCGCGGCTCGGGCTCTGACCGCGCGTCGATCCCGGGATCGAGACCTCGGGATCGAGATCGTGTGCGAGGGTAGGCTAACCTAACCTCGTGTTGGTCGACAGTCCTCCGGAACAGCGCGCGGAGACCGCCCCCGCGCCCCCAACCCGCCGGGCGGTGCGGGCCCTTGGGCTCCTCCTGGCAGTCGCGATCCTGATGCTCGCCGCCCTGGCGAGCATCGCGATCGGGGCGAAAGCGCTGACGCCGGACCAGGTCTGGCACGGCCTGTTCCACGACACGGGGACGTACGGCGACGTCGTCGTCGACGAGCGGCTCTCGCGTACGGTCCTCGGTCTGCTGGCCGGTGCCGCGCTCGGCCTCTCCGGGGCGGTGCTGCAGGCGCTCACCCGCAATCCGCTGGCCGACCCGGGACTGCTCGGCATCAACGCCGGTGCGTCCGCCGCCGTCGTCACGGCCATCACCTACTTCGGCGTCACCAGCCTCACCGGCTATGTGTGGTTCGCCTTCGGCGGGGCGGCGGCGGTCGGCGCGCTGGTGTGGTTCCTCGGCGGCAGCCGGGGCGCCACACCGGTACGGCTTGCGCTGGCCGGCACGGCGATCAGCGCCGCGTTGTACGGCTATCTCCAGGCCGTGATGATCACGGATGACGCGGCGCTGGGCAGGATGCGTTTCTGGACGGTGGGTTCGCTGGCCTCGGCGACCGACTCGACCATCGTGCAGGTGCTGCCGTTCCTCGCGGCCGGCACGCTCCTCGCGCTCGCCCTGGCCCGCCCGCTGAACGCCGTGGCGATGGGCGACGACACCGCGCGTGCCCTCGGCGCCAACCTGGCCCGCACCCGGACACTGGCCATGCTCGCCGCCACCGTGCTCTGCGGCGCCGCGACCGCGGCCTGCGGTCCGATCGTCTTCGTCGGCCTGATGGTCCCGCACGTCGTGCGCTCCTTCACCGGCCCCGACCTGCGCTGGATCCTGCCGTACTCGACGGTCCTGTCACCCGTGCTGCTGCTCGGTGCCGACGTCGTCGGACGGGTCGTGGCCCGCCCCTCGGAGCTCCAGGTCGGCATCGTCACCGCGGTCATCGGCGGCCCGGTCTTCATCTTTCTCGTACGACGGCGGAGGACGGCCCAGCTGTGAAGACCAACCGTGTCATCAGGACGCCGGGCGGGCTCTCGCTGCGGCTGGACGTGCGGGCCGCCACCGTCGTCGCCCTGCTGCTGCTCGCCGCGCTCGCCGCGAGCGTCGTGCTGATCGGCACCGGCGACTTCCCGATCCCGGCGAGCGACGTGGTCAGGACGCTGCTCGGCAACGGCAACGCCAGCCAGGAGTTCATCGTCAACGAGCTGCGGCTGCCACGGGTCCTGGTCGGGCTGCTGGTCGGCGCCTCCCTCGGGCTCGGCGGGGCGCTGTTCCAGGCCGTCACCCGCAATCCGCTGGGCAGCCCGGACGTGCTCGGCCTCGGACAGGGGGCGACCGCCGGGGCGCTCGTGATGATCGTGCTGTTCTCCGGGAGCGCGGCCCAGGTCACCGTGGGCGCGCTCGTCGGCGGACTGGTGACCGGGGTCGCCATCTATCTGCTCGCCTGGAAGCAGGGCGTGCACGGTTATCGGCTGGTCCTGGTCGGAATCGGTGTCTCCGCGATCGTCACGGCGATCAACGGCTATCTGCTCACCGTGTCCGACATCGTCGACGCCGCCCGTGCCGTCGTATGGATGACGGGGTCGCTGGGCGGCCGCGACTGGGACCAGGTCTGGCCGCTGCTCGGGCTGTGTGCCGTACTCGTGCCGCTCGTCCTCGCCAACGCGCGCGGCCTCAGGATGATGGAGATGGGCGACGACGTCTCGAACGCCCTCGGCGTGCGCGTCGAGCGCGTACGGGCGCTGCTGATGGTGGCCGCCGTCCTGCTCACCGCGACCGCCACCGCCGCGGCCGGCCCGGTCGGTTTCGTGGCCCTCACCGCACCCCAGCTCGCCCGTCGCCTGACCCGGTCTCCCGGCCCCAACCTGCTGCCGTCCCTGTGCATGGGCGCCGCCCTCCTGGTCACCGCCGACTGGGCCTCGCAGCGCGCCTTCGGCGCCGACCAGCTGCCGGTAGGCGTGATCACCGGGGTCCTCGGCGGCGTCTACCTGCTGTGGCTGCTGGTCACCGAGCGCAGGGCGGGCCGGATATGAGCGGCTCGGGACAGCCGGACACGAGCGGCTCAGCGATCAAGAACACCCGAAGGAGCACTGTGAACCGCCTGTCCGCCGAGAACGTCACGCTCGCCTACGACCAGCGCGTCATCGCCGAACAGCTGTCGGTGGAGATCCCCGACAACTCCTTCACGGTGATCGTCGGCCCGAACGCGTGCGGCAAGTCGACGCTGCTGCGGGCGCTGTCGCGGATGCTCAGGCCGAGCCGGGGCCGGGTGCTGCTCGACGGGCAGGTCATCCAGTCGATGCCCGCCAAGAAGGTCGCCCGGACCCTCGGCCTGCTGCCGCAGTCGTCCGTCGCGCCGGACGGGATCACCGTCGCCGACCTCGTCGGCCGCGGCCGCTACCCGCACCAGGGCATCCTGCGGCAGTGGTCGGCCGAGGACGAGCGGGTCGTCCAGGAGTCCATGGCCCGCACGGGCGTCGCCGAACTCGCCGACCGGTACGTGGACGAGCTGTCCGGCGGCCAGCGCCAGCGCGTGTGGATCGCCATGGCGCTCGCCCAGCAGACCCCGCTGCTGCTCCTGGACGAGCCGACCACCTATCTGGACATCCAGCACCAGATCGACGTCCTCGACCTGTGCGCGGAGCTGCACGAGACCCAGGGCCGCACCCTGGTCGCCGTCCTGCACGACCTCAACCACGCCGCCCGGTACGCCACCCACCTCATCGCCCTGAGCGGCGGCCGGGTGATCGCCGAGGGCGCCCCGAACGACATCGTGACGGCCGAGCTGGTCGAGGAGGTCTTCGGGCTGCGCTGCCAGATCATCGAAGACCCCGAGACCGGAACCCCGCTGGTGGTTCCGGCCGCCAGGAAGGCGCGCACGGCGCGGGTCACAGCAGCTTCCTGAGCCGGAACAGGTCCAGCAGGTTCGCCTCCAGCCGCACCCGGCCCGAGCCCCAGGCCGTGGCGAAGTTCAGCTCGCCGTTCACCAGGGCCACCAGGTCGTCGCCGGCCATGGCGAGCCTGATCTGTGCCTTCTCCCGCGGTGGCCCGGGGTGCGTCTCGTCCACCTCGATCCGGCCGCCGGTGAGCCGGCCGGCGAAGGTGACGTCCAGGTCGGTGATGTGGCAGCTCACGGAGCGGTCCAGGGCGGCGGCCGCGCGAACGTCGCCCTCGGAGCCCTGCATGTTGTCCGAGAGCTTTCCCAGTGCGGCGCGGCACTCCTCGATCGTGGCCATCGCGCACGACGGTACCCCAGCGGTTCGGGGTAGCGTCTGGGCATGAACGAGTCCGTGTCAGAGGCCGAGGTCGGCACCGAGTTCATGGCCGGGGCGGAGGCCGTGGCCGATGTCGAACCCGAGTACGACCCCGCCGCCCCCGCACCCCTGGACGTCCCCCGCACCCCGACCGGCGACGCCGAGGTCGACGCCCAGCTCGAGCGGCTGGGTGACACCGACCACCTCGCCACCGACGGACATCTCGAGGTGTACGAGGATGTACATCGGGGGCTGCGCGACGCGCTCACCGCGCTCGACGCCCGCCCGGGACCTCCGGTTCCCGCCCGTCACCCGACCGCCGCCCCTCGATGAGACCCTTCGGGTCACATCTTTCGGATCGTCGTATCAGAGCAGGAGCTGAACCGAACGTGGCAGGAGTCGCACGCCGCCGTCTGGACGCGGAGCTGGTCCGCCGGAAGCTCGCGCGCTCGCGCGAGCACGCCAGCCAGCTGATCGCCGCCGGGCGGGTCACCGTCGGCAAGACCGTGGCGACCAAGCCGGCCACGCAGGTGGAGACCGCGGCGGCGATCGTGGTCCAGTCCGACGACGGCGATCCCGACTACGTCTCGCGCGGCGGGCACAAGCTCGCGGGCGCCCTGGAGGCCTTCGTACCGCAGGGGCTCGTGGTCGAGGGGCGGCGCGCGCTGGACGCCGGCGCGTCCACCGGAGGCTTCACCGACGTCCTGCTGCGCGCGGGCGCCGCGCACGTGGTCGCCGTGGACGTCGGATACGGCCAACTCGCGTGGTCTCTCCAGAGCGATGAACGCGTCACCGTCAAGGACCGTACGAACGTACGCGAGTTGACGCTCGATGCGATCGATGGGGAACCTGTGGATCTTGTCGTGGGTGATCTGTCCTTCATCCCGCTGGGGCTGGTGCTGCCCGCCCTGAAGCGGTGCGTGAAGCCGGACGCCGACCTGGTGATGATGGTCAAGCCGCAGTTCGAGGTGGGGAAGGAGCGGCTCGGCAGCGGGGGTGTCGTACGGAGTCCGCAGCTGCGGGCGGAGGCCGTGCGGGGGGTGGCCGAGAAGGCCTGGGAGCTGGGGCTCGGGGTGCGTGCAGTCACCGCCAGTCCGCTGCCCGGTCCCTCGGGCAATGTCGAGTACTTTCTCTGGCTGCGGTCCGGTGCCCCCGAACTGGACCCGGCCGACGTTGACCGTGCAGTGGCGGAGGGGCCGCGTTGACACAGAACCGAGCGCGTACTGTTTTCCTGCTCGCCCACACCGGGCGTCCCGCGGCGATCCGCAGTGCGGAACTCGTGGTCAAGGGACTGCTGGGGCAGGGCATCGGGGTGCGGGTGCTGGAGGAGGAGGCGCGCGACCTGCCGCTGCCCGAAGAGGTGGAGCTGGTCAAGGAGGCGACACCGCAGTGCCTCGACGGCTGTGAGCTGCTGATAGTGCTCGGCGGCGACGGCACGTTGCTGCGCGGCGCCGAGTTCGCCCGGGCGTCCGGGGTGCCGATGCTCGGGGTCAACCTCGGACGGGTGGGGTTCCTCGCGGAGGCCGAGCGGGACGACCTGGACCGGGTGGTCGACCGGGTCGTCGCGCGGTCGTACGAGGTCGAGGAGCGGATGACCGTCGATGTCGTCGTGCACCGCAACGGGGACATCGTGCACACGGACTGGGCGCTGAACGAGGCGGCCGTGCAGAAGGCCGGCGCCGAGAAGATGCTCGAGGTCGTGCTCGAGATCGACGGGCGGCCGGTCACTGCCTTCGGGTGTGACGGGATCGTGCTGTCGACGCCGACCGGGTCCACGGCGTACGCGTTCTCCGCCGGGGGGCCGGTGGTGTGGCCCGAGGTGGAGGCGCTGCTGATGGTGCCGATCAGTGCCCATGCGCTGTTCGCCAAGCCGCTGGTCACTTCGCCGGATTCGGTGCTCGCCGTGGAGGTGCTGCCGCACATTCCGCCCGGGGTGCTGTGGTGCGACGGCCGGCGGACCATCGAGCTGCCCCCCGGGGCACGGGTGGAGGTCCGGCGGGGGGCTGTGCCGGTCCGGCTCGCCCGGTTGCATCATGCTTCGTTCACCGATCGGCTCGTGGCCAAGTTCGCGCTGCCGACCCATGGGTGGCGGGGGGCGCACTAGGCGCTCGTCCACGCGTACTCCGTCCCGGGCAGGCGATGCCCTGTCCGGGTGGCTCGAACGCTCTTGGCATATTTTCCCGGCAATGTCCGGTTATATCTGCCCATGAACAGTTCAGCCCGAGGCGGTAGGCCCGGCTAGCGGCATGCCGCCATCAAGGAGACGACGATGAGCGAACAGCATGTGGCGCTGGCCGGGAGCACCCGCCCGGCCAAGGCCGACGCGACCCGGCTGAGAGACGCCGACGCGCACGACCCGGTGACGGTGACCGTCACCCTGCGCGGCAAGGTGGCCCCCGCCGGCCAGGTCCCGGAGGGACGACGCCAGGACGCCGCGAAGACCAAGGCCGCACTCGAACGGTACGGCCTCACCGTCGACGAGGAGCGGCTCGAGCCGGGCAGCATCGTGGCGAGCGGTTCCGCGGCTGCCATGAACGCCGCCTTCAAGGCGGACCTCGGTATCTACCACAGCGCGGAGCAGGGCGAGTTCCGCGGCCGCGAGGGCGAACTGAAGATCCCGGCCGAGCTCGAGGGCATCGTGACCGGCGTCTTCGGACTGGACCAGCGTCAGGTGGCCCGGCGCCTGGTCGCCGGGGGCTCGGGCTTCCAGGGGTCGTTCACACCGGAAGACCTCGAGTTGCTGTACAACTTCCCCACGGGTGACGGGGCCGGGCAGAAGATCGCGATCGCCGAGTTCGGCGGCTGCTACTTCGACGATGATCTGAGGGCCTTCTGTGCCGCCCAGAACCGGCCGGTTCCGCGGGTCGAGGTGGTGCCCGTGGACTTCGACCCGCCGAGGTCGCTGCAGGAGGCCCGGCAGCTGCCGCCCGCGGAGCAGAAGTTCGCGCTCGAGGCGGCGGGCGAAGTGATGATGGACGTGCAGATCATCGCCGCCCTCTGCCCGGCGGCCGAGATCTCGGTCTACTTCGCGGAGTTCGACCAGCGGGGCTGGATCGAGGTGCTCGACCGGGTCATCGCGCAGCAGCCGGTGACGCTGTCGGTGAGCTGGGGCCTCGCGGAGGACGACCCCAACTGGTCGGGCACCGCGCTCGACCAGATCAACAAGCGTCTCGAGGGCGCGGCGGACCGGGGCATCACGGTCTGTGTCTCCTCCGGCGACGACGGCGCGGGTGACCAGGTCATGGACGGCCGGGCACATGTCGACTTCCCGAGCAGCAGTCCCTTCGTGCTGAGTGTCGGCGGGACCATGATCGACGCGTCCGGCACGGAGGTCTCCTGGTGGGTGGCGCCGGGGCGCCGGGTCCGGGGCAAGCCCGGCAGCGGCTCGAGCGGCGGCGGCGTCTCGACCAAGTTCGAGCGTCCGGCCTATCAGCAGCAGATCAACGTCGACTCGCTGAACCCGGGTGCGATCAAGGGGCGGGTCGTGCCGGACGTCGCGGCGCTCGCCGGCCCCCCGTTCTACGACCTGACGCTCTTCGGCGAGCCGGAGCCCAACGGCGGCACCAGCGCCTCCGCCCCGCTGTGGGCCGCCCTGTACGCGCGCGTCAACGCGCTGCTGCCGCAGCAGAAGCAGCAGCGCTTCCTCACTCCGCTGCTCTACCGAAGCGGCAACAACGGCGTGCCGCTCGGCCAGGCCGCCTGCCGTGACATCGCCGAGGGCCACGACAACGCCTCGCACCCGCCCGCGGTCGGTTACCCGGTCAAGCCCGGGTACGACGCCGTCACGGGCTGGGGCGTACCCGACGGCATGGCCCTGGAAAAGGGTCTGTAGGCAGAGCACCGCACTCGCCCGGGTGACAATGCGGCACCGATCCGCATTCGTCACCTGCACCTTCACGGAACGGGGCCGGGGCCCGTCGCACTCCGGCCCCGGGACCTCGTAAGGTCTTCTCCGTGTTGGAGGAGATGCGGATACGGTCGCTCGGGGTCATCGACGACGCTGTCGTCGAGCTGTCGCCGGGGTTCACCGCCGTCACCGGTGAGACGGGTGCGGGCAAGACCATGGTGGTCACCAGCCTCGGGCTGCTGCTCGGCGGGCGGGCCGACCCGGCGCTCGTGCGGATCGGGGCCGGCAAGGCGGTCGTGGAGGGGCGGATCACCGTCCCCACGGACGCCGCCGCCGTCGTACGCGCCGAGGAGGCCGGGGCCGAGCTGGACGACGGTGCCCTGCTGATCAGCCGTACCGTTTCCGCCGAGGGGCGCTCGCGGGCGCACCTGGGCGGGCGGAGCGTGCCCGTGGGACTGCTCGCCGAGCTGGCCGACGACCTGGTGGCCGTGCACGGGCAGACGGACCAGCAGGGGCTGCTGAAGCTGTCGCGGCAGCGGCAGGCCCTGGACCGGTACGCGGGCGACGGCGTCGCTGTTCCGCTGGCCAAGTACACCGAGGCCTACCGGCGGCTGCGGGCGGTCTCCGCCGAGCTGGAGGAGATCGTCACGCGCGCGCGTGAGCGCGCCCAGGAAGCCGACATGCTCCGGTACGGGCTGGAGGAGATCGCGGCCGTGGAGCCGCGTGCCGGGGAGGACGTGGAGCTGGCCGAGGAGGCGGAGCGGCTCGGGCACGCCGAGGCGCTGTCGTCCGCCGCCACCGTTGCGCACGCCGCCCTGGCGGGCAATCCCGAGGATCCCGAGGGCATCGACGCCTCGACCCTCGTCGCGGGCGCACACCGGGCCCTGGAGGCCGTCCGCTCCCACGATCCCGCGCTCGCCGCCCTCGCCGACCGGATCGGTGAGGTCGGGATCCTGCTCGGCGACGTGGCCGGTGAGCTGGCCGGGTACGCCGACGACCTGGACGCCGACCCGCTGCGGCTGGCCGCCGTGGAGGAGCGCCGGGCCGCGCTGAACGGCCTCACGCGCAAGTACGGCGACGACATCGGCGCCGTTCTCGCCTGGGCCGAGCAGAGTGCGGCGCGGCTCACCGAGCTGGACGGCGACGACGAGCGGACCGACGAGCTGACCGCCGAGCGGGACGCGCTCCGCACGGAACTGGGCGGGCTGGCCCAGGCGCTGACGGACGCCCGGACGGAGGCCGCCGAGCGGTTCGCCGCCGCGGTGACCGCCGAGCTGGCCTCGCTGGCGATGCCCCACGCCCGCGTGTCCTTCGACATCCGGCAGGCCGAGGACCCGGAGGGCGTCGAGGTCGACGGCCGCACGGTCGGGTACGGGCCCGCGGGCGCGGACGAGGTCGAGCTGCTGCTCGCACCGCACCCGGGCGCGCCGCCCCGGCCCATCGCCAAGGGCGCCTCCGGCGGTGAGCTGTCCCGCGTCATGCTGGCCGTGGAGGTCGTGTTCGCGGGGACCGACCCCGTGCCGACGTACCTCTTCGACGAGGTCGACGCCGGTGTCGGCGGCAAGGCCGCGGTGGAGATCGGGCGGCGCCTGGCGAAGCTCGCCAGGACCGCACAGGTCGTCGTGGTCACCCACCTGCCCCAGGTGGCCGCCTTCGCCGACCGCCAGCTGCTGGTCGAGAAGACCAACGACGGCTCGGTCACCCGTTCCGGCGTGAAGGTCCTGGAGGGTGAGGAGCGGGTCCGCGAGCTGTCCCGGATGCTGGCCGGCCAGGAGGACTCGGAGACGGCGCGTGCGCACGCGGAGGAGCTGCTGGCCACGGCCCGAGCGGATCTGTGACGCTGTCGGGATGACCGACCGCGCCCGAAGGTCCCGCTCGTTCCTGCTGGCCGCCGCGCTCACCCGGGCCGGCCAGGCGCTCCTGCGTGCCGCGCCGCCCGGCGGGCGCGAGCGCTGGGAGCGGAAGAACTACGCGGGGCGGACCGTCGGGCTGTACGCCGGGCCCGCCTCGGCTCTCGGCACGGCGGTCGCCGCCGCCCGGGTGCACCCCGGTGCCGGGCTCGCGGTGCTGGCCGCCGGGGCCTGCGGGGCCTACGACGACGTCGCCGGGGCCGGGGATCCGCGGCGCGGGTTCCGGGCACACCTGGGCGCGCTGCGGGACGGAGAAGTCACCAGCGGGGCCGTGAAGTTGTTCGGGATCTCCGCCGCCGGGCTGGTGGCGGGCGCCCTGATGAAGGAGCGGCCCCTCGACAAGGTGCTGGCGGGTGTCGTGATCGCCGGGGCCGCGCACTGCGTGAACCTGGTCGACATACGGCCGGGGCGGGCCGCCGGGGCGGTGCTCGCGCTCGGAGCGCCGGGGCTGCTGCGCGGCGGGCCGGGCGGGGAGCTGACCGCGGCTGCCCTGGGCGGTGCCGCGGCCGTGCTGCCCGACGACCTCGGGGAGCACGTGATGATCGGTGACGCCGGGGCGCACGCCCTGGGGGCGGCGCTCGGTGCCGCCGTGGTCGCGTGCAACCGGCGCGCGGGGTTGCTCGCGCACGCCGTTGCTGTGGTGGCGGCCGCGGCGTACGGGGACCGGGTGAGTGCCGGGGTGCGCGCACTGTGAGCCTCTGACCTTGTCGTACGGCCACACCGGCCGTACTGCCGAGCCGGGGTCCTCTTCACCCGTGTGGGTGACGTGCTCCGGCGCACTGCTCCGGCCCGCCGCGCTGTGCGCCTCCCCGGAGTGCCCGGAACGGCCGTACGTCCTGGCATGCTTGGCAGGGAACGCAGGGCGGGCGGCGGGGCAATGCGGCGCGGGTGGCGGGTCGAACGCAGCCCGCGCGGGATGCGCGCGGTACGTCCTTCCGCCCCTCTCCGCCCGATACCTTCAGTACGTTTCTTCCTTCAGTACTTTTCTTCGTGACCGCCCGCGCCGAGTCAGGAGCACCGGCCTCGTGAGCCCCGTGAGCAGCAACGCACCGCACGGCCAGTCGCCGCTGCGCACCGTGCAGGTGCTGGGCGGAGGCAACGCCGGCAGCAGTGCGCACGTGCGCTCCCTGGCCGAGGGGCTCGTCGCCCGGGGCGTGCGGGTCACGGTGTGCGCCCCCGCCGAGGCCGATCACGCCTACGACTTCACCGGGGCCGGCGCCGACCATGTGCACGTACCGCGCAGCAGCGACCCGGGCTCCGTGGCCGCGCTCCGGGCGGCCTGCGCCGACGCCGATCTGGTGCACGCGCACGGGCTGCACGCCTCCTTCCGTGCCGTGCTCGCGCTCAGCGGGCGCCGCACCCCGCTGGTGGTCACCTGGCACAACCGGGCCCGGGCCGAGGGCGCGCGGGCGCATCTGCTGCGGCTGCTGGAGCGGCGCGTGGTCAGGACGGCCGCCGTGGTGCTCGGCACCACCTCCGACCTGGTCGACCGGGCGCGCCGGACGGGCGCCCGGGACGCCCGGCTCGCGGCCGTGGGCCTGCCCGGGCGCCGCCGCCCGGTCGACCACGACGACCCCGACCGGCTGCGGCCCAAGACCCGCGCCGAACTCGGCGCCACCGGACGCCCGTTGCTCATGGCGGTCGGCTCCCTCGACCGGGAGCGCGGCTACGAGGTCCTGCTGGACGCGGCCCGCACCTGGCGGGACCTCGACCCGGTACCGCTGGTCGTCGTCGCGGGGGAAGGGCCGCTGCGGCCGGTGCTGCAGCGGCGGATCGAGGACGAGGAGCTGCCGGTGCGGCTCGTCGGACGGCGCGAGGACGTGCCCGAGCTGCTCGCAGCCGCCGATCTCGCGCTGCTTACCAGTAGTTGGGAGTCCCGGTCCGTCCTCGCCCAGGAGGCGCTGCACGCGCGCGTGCCGCTCGTCGCGACGCGCGTCGGCGGTGTTCCGGACCTCGTCGGCGACGCCGCCGAGCTCGTCCCGTACGGCGACGCGGAGGCGCTCGCGGACGCCGTCGTACGGCTGCTCGCGGATCCGGAGCGGCGCGAGCTGCTGCGGGAACGGGGCACGCTGCAGGCGGCCGGCTGGCCGACGGAGGACGAGACCGTAGCCCAGGTCCTCAGCGTCTACGACGAGTTGACCCAGCCGAGGCCGCTCTCCTAGGGCACATGCCGGCGGGCCCGCAGGGCGAGGCTCAACGCCAGTACGGTCTGCGGGTCGTCGAGGTCGGTGCCCAGCAACTCCCCGATGCGGCCGAGCCGGTTGTAGAGGGTCTGACGGTTGAGGTGCAGCTCGCGGGCGGTCTCCGCCTTGCGGCCCGCGTGCGCCAGATAGGTCTCCAGAGTGGGCAGCAGCGGTGGCTTGGAGCGGTGGTCGTGGTCGCGCAGCGGGCCGATCGCGCGCTCCACGAAGGCCGCCAGGTCCGGGTGGTCCCGCAGCCGCCACAGCAGCAGGTCGATGTCCAGGCGGCGGGCGTCGTACCAGGGGCGGTCGGTCAGGCCCTGCGCCGCCGTCGCCGTCTCCGCCGCGTGCCGCAGGCCCGCCGACGCGGCCGCCCAGCCACCGGCAACCCCGACCACCACGACCGGCGGCGGGGCGCCCGGCCGCTGCATGCCGGCCCGTTCGACGCCCGCCCGCAGCGCCGCCGCCACCCGGTCCGCGACCGCGGAGCGCTCCGACTCCGAGCGCAGCCCGAGCAGCACCGGCACCCGGCCCTCGACCGGCCGCACACCCAGCAGCACCGGCACGCCCACCGAGGCCAGCTCCTCGGCGACCGCCCGCGCCAGCACCGCCCAGCCTCCCCCACTCTCGGCTCCGCTCGAGCGGGCGGTACCCCCACCGGGGGAGAGGGAGTCCCCGACCCGCATCACGACGGGCAGCAGCGGGCTGTTGCCCGGCTTGAAGCCGAGGACCCGGGCCTGTGCCGGGGCGTCCTCGGCGGCGATACGGCCCTCGGCGAGGTCGGTCAGGAAGTCGCCGCGACCGCGCGCCGCCAGCTCCTCCTCCTGCCGGGCCTGCATCAGCACCACGGCCAGGATGCCCGCGGCCCGCTCGGCGGCGATCCGGTGCACCGGGGCCAGCGGCGAGCGCACCGGCAGCAGCACCAGCCGGGCCCGTACCGACCCCGGCCCTGCTCCCGGTCCGCCGCCGGGCACGTCCACGAGCACCGAACCGGCGGGCGGCGGCGCGTCCTTGTGCGGACCCCGCAGCCCCTCCCACACCTGCAGCGGATCCGCGCCCTCGGGGCCGGACCCGGCGGCGTACAGCAGCCGGCCGTCCACCGTCTCCAGGAACACCGGGTTGGCGCTGAAGTCGGCCAGGATGCCCAGCACCTGCGGCACCCCGCCACCGCCCAACAGCGCCTCGGTACACCGCCGGTGCACCTCCTCCGCGCGCTGCAGCAGTGCGTAGTGGCCGTTGACGATCTCGGTGTGGATCTCCTCGGTGACGGTCACGAACGGCACCTCACGGTGCAGCTGGACCAGCGGCAGCCCCGCGCTGCGGGCGGTGTCCACCAGGGCGGCGGGCAGCCGGGTGAAGCGCGGGCCCAGCTCCACCACCAGCGCGGCGATCCCGCGCTCGGCGAGCGTGCGTACGAACGCGCGCTGCTCGGCCGGGCGGGTCCCGAGGCCGTATCCCGTGGTCAGCAGCAGCTCGCCGCCCTTGAGCAGCGAGGCGATGTTCGGCACCTCGCCCGCGTGCACCCAGCGGACCGTGCGCCCGAGCCGGTCGGCGCCCGCCAGGATCTCCGGGAGCCCACTGCGCAGTCCCGGCAGCTCCAGCGCCCGTTGAACGGTGATCCCGGCGCCCTGAGTGGCGAATCTGCTCTCCGTACCGCTGTCCATGGAGCGGACGCTACCTGCGCAAACGCCCGGACGACAGCTCGGGAGCCGGCTACACCGGACGGATGTTGTGGTTGAAGCGGAACACGTTGTCCGGGTCGTACACCCGCTTCACCTTCTCCAGCCGCAGCAGGTTCCCGGCGCCGAGGCCCGCGCGAACCCGCTCGGCGCCCTCCTCGCCGATGAGGTTCAGGTACACATCGCCCGTGCTCCACGGCCGGACACCCGCGCGCACGTCCCGCACCCAGGCGAAGGCCCGCTCGTCGTCGGCCGGGTCCGCCCAGACGGCGAACGGGTGCACGGTCCAGGGCGCGTCCCGGTACGGCACCGGGTACTCGTGCGGGCCGGCGGCGATCGCACCGCCCTGCGGGAAGACGATGTGCTGGGTGCGGGTCGGCACGGGCATGTCCGCGGCCCGGGTGCAGTAGACGTCCACCAGCTCGTCGGGCAGACCCGTCAGACACTCGGCCGACCAGTGGTTCCGCAGGCCCGGCGGAACGTCCAGCATGGACTGCAGGTCCACGTAGGGCACCGCGGTGACCAGCTGCGACTCGTGCGGCAGCGCCAGCAGCGGCTCGGCCAGCTTGCGCAGGTCCTCCGCGCCGCCGGCGTACGTCAGAAGCGCGGCGCACACGAGCCGCCCGGCCAGGTGCTCCGGTACGAACTCGGCGGACGGGCCGGTGAGGTACAGCACCGCGCCGCCCAGCTCGTCGGGGGCGCCGCCGAGGACCTCCCGGAAGGTGCGGACCGCGTCCGGGCCGGCCTCCGGCAGGTACAGCAGCAGGGCGACGGCGAACTCGGGCAGCTCGTGCAGCTCCAGGGTGAGCGCGGTGGCGACGCCGAAGTTGCCGCCGCCGCCGTGCAGGGCCCAGAACAACTCGGGGTTCTCGTCGGCGTTGGCGTGCACCTGCTCGGCGTCGGCGGTCACCAGTTCCACCGCGATGAGGTTGTCGACGGCCAGGCCGAAGGCGCGGTCCAGCCAGCCGGTGCCGCCGCCCAGCACGAACCCGCCGACGCCCGTGGACGAGATCCGGCCGCCGGTGGTCGCGAGGCCGTACGGCTGGGCGGCCCGGTCCAGCCGGCTCATCGTGGCGCCGCCCTCGATGCGGACCGCCTCGCTCGCCGGATCCACGGTCACCCGGTGCATCCGGCGCAGGTCCACCACGAGCGCGCCGTCGCCCAGGGCCGTACCGGCCACGCCGTGCCCGCCCCCGCGCACCGCGATCGGCAGGTCGAGATCCCGTCCGAAGCGCACCGCCCGGACCACGTCGGCCGCGTCCGCGCACTGCGCGATCACGGCCGGACGCTTGTCGATCATCCCGTTGAAGACGGCACGCGCCTCGTCGTAGCCCGCGTTCCCCGGGGCGAACACCTCACCGGCCAGATCCTCGCGCAGCGCGGCGAGGGCCGCGCCCGCCTTCGAGAGGGAAGCCATGGCCGCCCCCTTCCGCACCGGGGGTAGTTCGCTTCCAGCCTAGGCAGGCCCGGTCACCCGGTCGCGCTCAGCCGCCGTACGCCCCGGAGGCCGTCAGCCGCAGCGCGGTGTCGATCAGCGGCACGTGGCTGAAGGCCTGCGGGAAGTTGCCGACCTGGCGCTGCAGCCGCGGGTCCCACTCCTCGGCGAGCAGACCGAGGTCGTTGCGCAGCGCGAGGAGCTTCTCGAACAGCTTGCGGGCCTCGTCCACCCGGCCGATCATCGCGAGGTCGTCCGCCATCCAGAAGGAGCAGGCCAGGAAGGCGCCCTCGTCGCCCGGAAGGCCGTCGACTCCCTCGCTCTCGCCCTCCGTCGGGTAGCGCAGGATGAACCCGTCCGTGGTGGAAAGCTCCCGCTGGATCGCCTCGATGGTGCCGATCACCCGCTTGTCGTCCGGCGGCAGGAAGCCCATCTGCGGAATCAGCAGCAGCGAGGCGTCCAGCTCCTTGGAGCCGTAGGACTGGGTGAACGTGTTGCGCTCCTGGTCGTAGCCCTTCTCGCACACGTCCCGGTGGATGTCGTCGCGCAGTTCCTTCCAGCGCTCCAGCGGGCCGTCCGCGTCACCGGACTCGATCAGCTTGATGGTGCGGTCCACCGCCACCCAGGCCATCACCTTCGAGTGCACGAAGTGCCGGCGCGGGCCGCGCACCTCCCAGATGCCCTCGTCCGGCTCCTGCCAGTGGTCCTCCAGATAGCGGATCAGCTTCAGCTGGAGCAGGGAGGCGTAGTCGTTGCGGGCCAGACCCGTCATGTGCGCCAGGTGCAGGGCCTCGGTGACCTCGCCGTACACGTCCAGCTGGAGCTGGTGCGCCGCGCCGTTGCCGACCCGGACCGGGGCGGAGGCCTCGTAGCCCGGCAGCCAGTCCAGCTCGGCCTCGCCCAGCTCGCGCTCGCCCGCGATGCCGTACATGATCTGCAGGTTCTCCGGGTCGCCCGCGACCGCGCGCAGCAGCCACTCGCGCCAGGCACGGGCCTCCTCGCGGTAGCCCGTGCGCAGCAGCGAGGACAGGGTGATCGCCGCGTCCCGCAGCCAGGTGTAGCGGTAGTCCCAGTTGCGGACGCCGCCGATGTCCTCGGGCAGCGAGGTGGTGGGGGCCGCGACGATGCCACCCGTCGGGGCGTACGTCAGTGCCTTCAGGGTGATCAGCGAGCGGACCACCGCCTCGCGGTACGGACCGTGGTACGTGCAGTGCTCGACCCACTCGCGCCAGAAGTCCTCCGTCGCCACCAGCGCCTGCTCCGGCTCCGGCAGCGGCGGCGGCTCCTTGTGCGAGGGCTGCCACGAGATGGTGAACGCGATCCGGTCACCCGGGGCGACCGTGAAGTCGGCGTAGGTGGTCAACGACTTCCCGTAGGTCTCGGCCTGCGTGTCGAACCAGACCGAGTCGGGTCCGGCGACCGCCACCGTCCGGCCCTCGTGCCTGTGCACCCAGGGCACCACCCGGCCGTAGGAGAACCGCATCCGCAGCGCGGAGCGCATCGGCACCCGGCCGGTGACGCCCTCCACGATCCGGATCAGCTGCGGCGCGCCGTCACGCGGCGGCATGAAGTCCGTCACGCGCACGGTGCCGCGCGGGGTGTCCCACTCCGACTCCAGGATCAGCGAGTCGCCGCGGTAGCTGCGCCGGGCGGCCGTGGGGGGCTGCGCGTCGGCCGCGTGCGCCGGGCCGAGCCGCCAGAAGCCGTGCTCCTCGGTGCCCAGCAGGCCGGCGAAGATGGCATGCGAGTCGAAGCGGGGCAGGCACAGCCAGTCGACTGTGCCGTCCCGGCAGACCAGTGCCGCGGTCTGCATGTCTCCGATGAGTGCGTAGTCTTCGATGCGCCCGGCCACGTGCAACTCCAGTCGAACGGCCACGTCACCCCCGCACAAGGGGGGCTGTCGCTAGTGCGGTCAAGGGGTCGTTGTTGTGCGTCGTTGAGCGGTGAAGCAAAGCAGCCTGCCGAGCCCTGAGGCAACACGACAGTCTTTGCTCAACGAACTGCCGCGCTCTCGTTGTTCCGGGTGATGCAGGCGGGGGTGTGCCGTCGTTCCGGCCGGGCTCGGCAGCGAGTGTCCGAGCAGGATACGACGCACGTAGATGATCTGCGCGCCGCTCCGGGCAACCTGCGTGGGCCGAACGAGTGACCAGCGGGTGATATCGATGTGACCACTGCATACCTGTGTATACGCACGTGGCGCCGTAACGTGTCAGTAGGAGCGCGGAGCGTGGCCGGAAGCCATCCCGTCCAGGCGCTGATACGCTGGTAGCCCGTGGACCGGTGGGCGACAAACCCCCGAACCGCAGCGACGGCACCCCCGGAAATCTCCGGGTGGCAGCCGCACAGCACAGACAGCGACCACGGGAGCCCCCTCTTGGCCATGCCGCCGAAATCTACGACGACCAAGCACATCTTCGTCACCGGGGGTGTCGCCTCCTCGCTCGGCAAGGGCCTCACCGCCTCCAGCCTGGGCATGCTGCTCAAGGCCCGTGGCCTGCGCGTCGTGATGCAGAAGCTCGACCCGTACCTGAACGTCGACCCGGGCACGATGAACCCCTTCCAGCACGGTGAGGTGTTCGTCACCAACGACGGCGCCGAGACCGACCTGGACATCGGCCACTACGAGCGCTTCCTCGACCGCGACCTGGACGGCTCCGCCAACGTCACCACAGGTCAGGTCTACTCCACGGTGATCGCCAAGGAGCGGCGCGGCGAGTACCTGGGCGACACCGTGCAGGTCATCCCGCACATCACCAACGAGATCAAGCACCGGATCCGGCGCATGGCCACCGACGAGGTGGACGTCGTCATCACCGAGGTCGGCGGCACGGTCGGCGACATCGAGTCGCTGCCGTTCCTGGAGACCGTCCGCCAGGTCCGCCACGAGGTCGGCCGGGACAACGTCTTCGTCGTCCACATCTCGCTGCTGCCGTACATCGGCCCTTCCGGCGAGCTGAAGACCAAGCCGACCCAGCACTCCGTCGCCGCCCTGCGCAACATCGGTATCCAGCCCGACGCGATCGTGCTGCGCTGCGACCGCGAGGTCCCCACCGCGATCAAGCGGAAGATCTCGCTGATGTGCGACGTCGACGAAGCCGCCGTCGTCGCCTGCCCCGACGCCCGCTCGATCTACGACATCCCGAAGGTCGTGCACACCGAGGGCCTGGACGCCTACGTCGTGCGCAAGCTCGACCTGCCCTTCCGGGACGTGGACTGGACGACCTGGGACGACCTGCTCGACCGCGTCCACAACCCCGACCACGAGATCACCCTCGCCCTGGTCGGCAAGTACATCGACCTGCCCGACGCCTACCTGTCGGTCACCGAGGCGCTGCGCGCGGGCGGGTTCGCCAACAAGGCCCGCGTCAAGATCAAGTGGGTCACCTCGGACGACTGCAAGACCCCGGCCGGGGCCAAGGCGCAGCTCGGCGACGTCGACGGCATCTGCATCCCCGGCGGCTTCGGCGACCGCGGTGTGCTCGGCAAGGTCGGCGCCATCCGCTTCGCCCGCGAGAACAAGATCCCGCTGCTCGGCCTCTGCCTCGGCCTGCAGTGCATCGTGATCGAGGCCGCCCGCAACCTGGCCGACATCCCGGACGCCAACTCCACCGAGTTCGACCCGGCCACCGGCCACCCGGTCATCTCCACCATGGCCGAGCAGATGGACATCGTCGCCGGTGAGGGTGACATGGGCGGCACGATGCGGCTCGGCATGTACCCGGCGAAGCTGGCCGAGGGCTCCATCGTGCGCGAGGTGTACGACGGCAAGGAGTACATCGAGGAGCGGCACCGTCACCGCTACGAGGTGAACAACGCCTACCGCGCGGAGCTGGAGAAGAAGGCCGGCATCCTCTTCTCGGGCACCTCGCCGGACGGCAAGCTCGTCGAGTACGTCGAGTACCCGCGTGACGTCCACCCCTACCTGGTCGCCACGCAGGCGCACCCCGAGCTGCGCTCGCGGCCGACCCGTCCGCACCCGCTCTTCGCCGGCCTGGTGAAGGCCGCCGTCGAGCGGAAGAATTCCAAGTAACACACCAGTTGTACGGTGGCCGGGGTGCATACCTTCGAAGGTGCGCACCCCGGCTTCACTTTTGCCGGGTTTTTTTGAGAGCGTGTGGGAGGACAGGGCATGACGATCAAGGACACCCCCGAGGAGTGGGAGATCCGGGCGACGGAGACCCCCTTCCGGGGCAACAAGACTTCCGTCCGCACGGACGACGTGGTCATGCCCGACGGCTCCGTGGTCCGCCGCGACTACCAGGTGCACCCCGGCTCGGTCGCCGTCCTCGCCCTCGACGAGGAGGACCGTGTCCTGCTGATCCGCCAGTACCGCCACCCGGTGCGGCACAAGCTGTGGGAGATCCCGGCCGGCCTGCTCGACGTGCCCGGCGAGAACCCGCTGCACGCCGCGCAGCGCGAGCTGTACGAGGAGGCGCACGTCAAGGCCGAGGACTGGCGGGTGCTGTCCGACGTGTACACCACCCCCGGCGGTTGTGACGAGGCCGTACGGATCTTCCTCGCCCGCGATCTGTCCGAGGCCGAGGGGGAGCGCTTCGAGACGGAGCACGAGGAGACCGACATGGAGTACGCGCGCGTGCCGGTCGACGAGCTGGTGCGCCTGGTGCTCGCCGGTGACGTGCACAACAACTGCCTCGTCGTCGGCGTCCTCTCCCTGGTGGCGGCCCGCGGCGGGGAGGGACTGGACGCGCTGCGCCCGGCCGACGCGCCGTGGCCCGCGCGCCCTTTCGAGTCCTGAACCCACCCGTCAGCGCATTGGTGTGACGATCGCCTGATCCGATCGGGCGACGTGCCCGCCGTGCTCTTCCCGGAACGTCGCAGAGCGTGAACTAGGCTCTGGAAAACGCCCGTACCGGAAGATCCGGCGGGCTTGCGCGTGCGGTGGGACGGGAGCGTGGCCCGTGACGGATCAGGCGGTGGACACAGGCGGCGGGCGGCTGTCCGCGCACCCGGCCGCGGCGGACCATTTCCTGGGCCGCACACGGGAGTTGAAGGGACTGCGTGCCGACATCGAGCGCGCGGGCCTGGACACCCTCTCCGGCCGCAAGGCACCCCGCGCGCGCGTGCTCCTCATCGCGGGCCGCCCCGGCTCCGGCCGGACCGCCCTCGCCGAGGAGCTCGTGCGAAAGGTCGCCGAGCGTTACCCCGACGGAGTGCTGCGGGCCAGGCTCAGCGAGCCCGACGGCACCCCCGTACCGATCGAGCGCATCGCCCGCGAGCTGCTCGCCGTACTGGAGGTGCAGGCACCCGCCGGGGCCGCCGAGGACGACCTGACCGAGGAGCTGCGCGCGGCCCTCGCCGGGCGGCGCATGCTGCTCCTGCTGGACGACGCGGCCGGGGCCGAGCAGGTCGACGCGTTGCTGCCGGACGCCCCGGACTGCCTGGTGGTCGCCGTCTCCGGCGGTCCGCTCACCGGCATCGCGGACGTCCGCCCCTGCACCCTGGGCGGCCTCGACACCAAGTCAGCGGTGGAACTCCTCACCCGCTACACCGGCTCGGTCCGCATCACCGTCGACCCGCGCTCCGCCGAGAGCCTGGCCGAGGCGTGCCAGGGCCACCCGGCCGCGCTCACCCTGGCCGGCGGCTGGCTCGCCTCCCGGCCCCAGGCGGCCGTCTCCGACCTGGCCAAGCGGATGCACACCGACGCCGCCCCGGGTGCCGAGGGCGCCGACAGCACCCCGCTGGCCCGTGTCTTCCGGCTCGTCCACGACCAGCTGGCGGGCCCGGCGGCCCGGATACTGCGACTGCTCTCACTGGCGCCGGCCGGGCTGATCGACCCGCACACCGCCTCGGCGCTGGCCGGCTGCTCGGTGGGCGCCGCGCGCGCCGCCCTGGACGAGTTCGTCCTGCTCGGCCTGGTGCGCGCGGTGGACTCCCCGCTGCCCGAGTACGACATCCCCGGCTGTCTGCACCCGCTGCTGCGCTCCTTCGCCGAGAGCCAGGAGCGCCCGGCGGAGCTGCAGCTGGCCCGGGCCCGCATGCTGGAGCGGACCGTACGGCTGCTGCAGTCGTGCCGGGCCATCACCGAGACGGACAGCCCGCAGGCCCGGGAGAAGCTGCAGGAGATGCCCAAGGCGCTGCGCTTCCCCACCCCCCGGGCGGCCGAGGACTGGCTGCGCGTGCGCCGGCCCGCCCTGCTGGCCGCCGTCCGGGTGGCCGTGGCCGACGGCGAGCTGGACACCCTCGCCCGCCGGCTGATGTCCCAGCTGGTCAGAGCCATGGCGGCGCACTTCGGCACGCAGGCGGCCGCGCCCGATCTGTACGGGGTCCACGGCCTGGTCCTGGATGTCGCCGAGCGGCGCGGGCTGCACCGGGAGCGGGCCGCGGCCCTGCTGAACCTGGGCGATCTGGACGCGCAGACCGGCCGCACCCGGGACGCGCTGGCCCGCTACCGGGCCGCTCTGGACGCCGGGCGCGAGGCGAACGACCCGTACGCGACCCGCCGCGCGATGGAATCCGTAGGCGGCGCGTACCAGGAGCTCGGGGACTACGACCGGGCCGCCGACTGGTTCGGCCGGGCCCTGGCCGAGCGGCTGGCCCGGGGCGAGCGCACCGAGGCCGCCCGGCTGTACGGCCGGATCGCCACCGCCCACACCTACGCGGGCCGCTACGGCGAGGCGCTCAGGAACTGGCGGGCGGCCGTCTCCGGGTACCGCAAGGACGGTGATGTCGCCGCTCACGCCCGGGCGTTGAGCGAGCTGGCCCGGGTCCAGGAGTACGCCGGGCGGCCCGAGGAGTCGCTGCGCACCTGCCAGGAGGCGGTGGAGTGGGCGCGGCGCGCCGACGAGGTCCGGTTGCAGGCCGCGCTGCAGCTCAGGCTGGCCGACACCCTGGAGCGACTCGGCGACCCCACGGCCGCCCGCCTGCACCGCGCGACGGCAGAGCGCATGCTGAACGAGGAGCACCCGGAGGAGGACTCCGGCTCGGAAGAGGGCGCTAACGCCTGCGAAATCCGTAGTGCATCCAACGAAGATTGATGCAATGAAAGGCTAGACACTCAGAACACCTTCATTAGACTGGCTCTGCCGCTCGTTCTCCTGCGGTGTCTCCCGGTGTGCCCCTGCATGCCTGGGTATGTCTTGTAATGCACCCCCCCATACCCTCTGAGCCAAGGACCGTGATCGACGTGAAGGTCGGCATCCCCCGCGAGGTCAAGAACAACGAGTTCCGGGTGGCCATCACCCCCGCCGGTGTGCACGAGCTGGTGCGCAACGGCCACCAGGTCGTCATCGAGCGGGGCGCCGGCCTCGGCTCGTCCATCACGGACAGCGAGTACGTCTCCGCCGGTGCCGGGATCCTGGAGACGGCCGACGAGGTCTGGGCCGCCGCGGACCTGCTGCTGAAGGTCAAGGAGCCCATCGCGGAGGAGTACCACCGCCTCCGCAAGGACCAGATCCTCTTCACCTACCTGCACCTGGCCGCCTCCAAGGAGTGCACGGACGCGCTCATCGAGTCCGGCACCACGGCCATCGCCTACGAGACCGTCGAGCTGCCGAACCGCGCGCTGCCGCTGCTCGCCCCGATGTCCGAGGTCGCGGGCCGTCTGGCCCCGCAGGTCGGCGCCTACCACCTGATGGCCCCGGTCGGCGGCCGCGGTGTGCTGCCGGGCGGCGTCCCGGGCGTGACCCCGGCCAAGGTCGTCGTCATCGGCGGCGGTGTCTCCGGCTGGAACGCCACCCAGATCGCCGTCGGCATGGGCTTCGACGTGACCCTGCTCGACCGTGACATCAACAAGCTGCGCGAGGCCGACAAGGTCTTCGGCAGCAAGGTCAAGGCCATCATGTCCAACACCTTCGAGCTGGAGAAGGCCGTCCTCGACGCCGACCTCGTCATCGGCGCCGTGCTCATCCCGGGCGCCAAGGCCCCGAAGCTCGTCACCAACGAGCTGGTGTCCCGCATGAAGCCCGGAAGTGTCCTTGTCGACATCGCGATCGACCAGGGCGGCTGCTTCGAGGACTCGCGTCCCACCACGCACGCCGAGCCGACCTTCCGGGTCCACGACTCGGTCTTCTACTGCGTCGCCAACATGCCGGGCGCGGTGCCGAACACCTCCACCAACGCCCTCACCAACGCGACGCTGCCGTACATCGTCTCGCTGGCCAACAACGGCTGGGTCGAGGCGCTGCGCCGTGACGCCGCGCTCGCCAAGGGTCTCAACACCCATGACGGCAAGGTCGTTTACAAGGAGGTCGCCGAGGCCCACGGCCTGGAGCACGTCGAGCTGGAGACCCTGCTCGGCTGAGCCTGCGACCTGGTGAGTCTCTAAGTCACCGACAGGTAAAAGGCGATTCGTCAACACGCATCGTCAACACCGCGCACCCGGCCGGACCTTGCCCGACAAGGTCCGGCCGGATGTGTGTATGGTCACTTTGCGACTCTCGGTCAACTCGCCTCGAACGTAACCCTTCGACCGATTCGCACACCCGTGAAACCTGCTGTGCGACGGCCGTACGCCCTTGACAGCGGGATGTTTCATTGCCGACACATCCTGCCGGGTCCGGCGGATTGTGTTGCTGCGGACCGCCGACACGCCATAGAGTCGCCAACCGTCGGCATAGTGCCACGCTGACCTTGTCTAGAAGTTTCCTGGTCACCAAGGAGGTAAGACGACTTGTGAATGAGTCGACATTTTCTCCCGGGGGTGGTCAACCAGGAATGCCTGTACGGGGCCAGGGCTCCGCGGGATTCGAGGCTGTCGGCTCCGTAGCTGTGCGCACCTTCGCAGCCCGCCAGAGTCCGGGTCAGCAGACCGCCCGGACAGCACACCAGAGCATGGATGGCCATCACGTGAACGCCATGGCCGGCGACGGAAGTGGTGCGCCCCACAACCACTTCGCCGACTACGACGAACTGCCCGAGGGGCACTTCTACGACCCCGACGCCGAATACGAGCCGGACCCGGAGTACGCGGCCACGCTCGCGCCCGACGCTGCCCGTCAGCGCCGTGAGCGCGTCGGCCCGACCGGACGCCCGCTGCCGTACTTCCCGATCCCGGGCCCGCTGACCGACCACGGGCCCGCGAAGATCATCGCGATGTGCAACCAGAAGGGCGGCGTCGGCAAGACGACGTCGACCATCAACCTGGGTGCCGCGCTCGCGGAGTACGGCCGGCGCGTGCTGCTCGTGGACTTCGACCCGCAGGGCGCGCTGTCGGTGGGTCTCGGTGTCAACCCGATGGAGCTCGACCTCACCGTCTACAACCTGCTCATGGAGCGGGGCATGTCCGCGGACGAGGTCCTGCTGAAGACCGCGGTCCCCAACATGGACCTGCTGCCGTCCAACATCGACCTGTCGGCCGCAGAGGTCCAGCTGGTCTCCGAGGTTGCGCGCGAGTCGACGCTGCAGCGGGCCCTGAAGCCCCTGCTGCCCGACTACGACTACATCGTGATCGACTGTCAGCCCTCGCTCGGCCTGCTCACGGTCAACGCGCTGACGGCCGCCCACAAGGTGATCGTCCCCCTGGAGTGCGAGTTCTTCGCCCTCCGCGGTGTCGCGCTGCTCACCGAGACCATCGAGAAGGTCCAGGAGCGGCTCAACCCCGAGCTGGAACTGGACGGCATCCTGGCCACGATGTACGACTCGCGCACGGTCCACAGCCGCGAGGTGCTGGCCCGTGTGGTCGAGGCGTTCGACGACCACGTCTACCACACGGTCATCGGCCGCACGGTCCGCTTCCCGGAGACCACGGTCGCCGGTGAGCCGATCACCACGTACGCCTCCAACTCCGTCGGTGCCGCCGCCTATCGCCAGCTCGCCAGGGAGGTGCTCGCCCGGTGTCACGCCGAGTGAGTCTGCCCGGGGCCGACGAATTGTTCCGTACGACAGGGGGGACGGCGCTCCAGCCGTCCACGCCCCGGCGCACGGCCAACGGCGAGGCCCGGGTGCCGGCTCCCGCGGGGGAAAGCGACGAGGTGGCCGCCGCCGAGGACACGCCGACGTCGGTGCCCGTCCAGGGCGGTGACGGAGAGGGCGCCGAGCATGTCGCGGCGGAGGCGGAACCGGCCGAGGCCGGCGAGTCCCGCACGCGGCCGGCCCGGCGCCAGGCCGAGCAGGAAGGTTCTGCCGCCGCCGCGCAGCCCCGCAAGCGGGGACGGGCGGCGGCCCGGCGGCCCAGTGGGCGCGAGCGGCACGACGAGAAGATCACGGTGTACGTCTCCGCCGAGGAGCTGATGGACCTCGAGCACGCGCGACTGGTCCTGAGAGGCGAGCACGGGCTGGCCGTCGACCGTGGCCGCATCGTCCGCGAGGCGGTGGCCGTCGTCCTGGCCGACCTGGAGTCCCGAGGGGACGCGAGCATCCTGGTACGCAGGCTGCGGGGTCGGTAGTCGGCGTCGCGGGCGGTAAGCGGTAGCCTGCGACGGCCATGACCTCGAACGACGCTCCCGCCCCCGGCCCCGCGGCCGGCCGCAGACGTGCGCTCGGACGGGGTCCGGGGACCATACGGCCCGAACCACCCGAGGCCACGGCGCCGCCGACCGCGGCACCAGCGGCACCAGCGGCACCGCCGGACGCTGCCGAGCCGGAGCCCGTTGCGCTGCTGGACACTGCGGAGCCGGAGGCCGGAGAGCCGCTTGCAGCCGCCGAGCCCGAGGCCGTGGCTTCGTTGACAGTCGTGGAGCCGGAACCGGAGCCGGAGCCCGTGGCTTCGCCGGTGGTTGCCGAGCCCGAGGGCACCACCCCCTCCGACGGTGTCTTCAAGGTCCGGCTCTCCAACTTCGAGGGCCCCTTCGACCTTCTCCTCCAGCTCATCTCGAAGCACAAGCTGGACGTCACCGAGGTCGCGCTCTCCAAGGTGACCGACGAGTTCATGGCACACATCCGGGCCATGGGGCCGGACTGGGACCTGGACCAGACGACCGAGTTCCTCGTCGTCGCCGCCACCCTGCTGGACCTCAAGGCCGCCCGGCTGCTGCCCACTGCCGAGGTCGAGGACGAGGCCGACCTCGCGCTGCTGGAGGCCCGGGACCTGCTGTTCGCGCGGCTGCTGCAGTACCGCGCCTACAAGCAGATCGCCGACATCTTCAACCAGCGCCTGGACGAGGAGGCCCGCCGCTACCCGCGTACCGTCGGCCTGGAGCCCCAGCACGCCGAGCTGCTGCCCGAGGTCGTCATCAGCATCGGCCCCGAGGGCTTCGCCAGGCTCGCCGTGAAGGCGATGCAGCCCAAGGCCAAGCCGCAGGTGTACGTGGACCACATCCACGCCCCGCTGGTGAGCGTGCAGGAGCAGGCGGGCATCGTGGTCGCGCGGCTCAGGGAACTCGGCGAGGCCAGCTTCCGCGCGCTGGTGGAGGACACCGACGACACCCTCACGGTCGTGGCCCGCTTCCTCGCGCTGCTGGAGCTGTACCGCGAGAAGGCCGTGGCCCTGGAGCAGGAGACCGCGCTCGGCGACCTGCTGGTGCGCTGGACCGGCGGCGACGGGGACGCGGGGCCGATGGTCACCGACGAGTTCGACCGGCCGCCCGAGGAGCCCAAGGAGGAGAAGAAGGCATGAGCGAGGAGACCGCGGAACGCCCGGCGGGACTCCGTACCGTCGCCGATCTCGACCTCAAGCCCGCCCTGGAGGCGGTCCTCATGGTCGTGGACGAGCCCGCGACCGAGGAGCACCTGGCCAGGATCCTGGAACGGCCGAAGCGGCAGATCGCCGACGCGCTTCGGGAGCTGGCCGACGACTACACCGTGCAGGGCCGTGGCTTCGAGCTGCGGTTCGTCGCGGGCGGCTGGCGCTTCTACAGCCGAGCCGCGTACGCGCCCGCCGTCGAGCGGCTCGTGCTGGACGGCCAGACGGCCCGCCTGACCCAGGCCGCACTGGAGACGCTGGCCGTCGTCGCCTACCGCCGGCCCGTGAGCCGCAGCCGCGTCTCCGCCGTGCGCGGAGTCAACTGCGACGGTGTGATGCGCACCCTCCTGCAGCGCGGTCTGGTCGAGGAGGCGGGCACGGAACCCGAAACAGGTGCGATCCTGTACACGACGACGAACTACTTCCTGGAGCGGATGGGCCTGCGCGGCCTGGACGAGCTCCCCGAGCTCGCGCCCTTCCTGCCGGAGGCGGAGGCGATCGAGGCCGAGACCCAGGAGGGCGTGCCGTCGTTCGATCCGGACGCTCCGGATTCCGAGGACGCAGACGACAAGACGGAACTTTGATGCGAAGCAGTAGCGGCAGGAACAGCAGCGGAAACAACGGCGGGAGCCGTGGTGGCAACAGCGGCGGCCGCGGCGGGAGCAGCGGTGGCCGCGGTAACTACCGCGGCGCCGGGAACGCCCGCGACGACAAGCAGGGCGGCCGGCCGAAGAAGCCGCGCCCGGAGGAGCGGCGCTACGACGTAGGCCCCGGCGCCACCCAGGACGGCCCGAAATCGGGTCGTGGCGCTTCGGCGCGCGGCGGAGCCAAGGGCGGGCCCAGGCAGAGCCAGAGCACCGGGCGCGGCCGTACGGCTCCGGCGAGTTCCCGTGAGTACGACGCCCGCGCCGAGGAGCGCAACCGCGAGCGGTACGCGGGCAAGAAGGACGTCAAGCTGCCCAAGACCTTCCCGGGTGCCGAGCAGGAGGGCGAGCGGCTGCAGAAGGTCCTCGCGCGCGCGGGCTACGGCTCCCGGCGTGCCTGCGAGGAGCTGATCGAGCAGGCCCGCGTCGAGATCAACGGCGAGATCGTCCTGGAGCAGGGCCGCCGCGTCGACCCGGAGAAGGACGAGGTCAAGGTCGACGGCCTGACCGTGGCGACCCAGTCGTACCAGTTCTTCTCGCTGAACAAGCCCGCCGGTGTCGTCTCGACGATGGAGGACCCCGAGGGCCGCCAGTGCCTCGGTGACTACGTCACCAACCGCGAGACCCGGCTCTTCCACGTCGGACGGCTCGACACCGAGACCGAGGGCGTCATCCTGCTCACCAACCACGGCGAGCTGGCGCACCGGCTGACCCACCCGAAGTACGGCGTGAAGAAGACCTACCTCGCGGCCATCGTGGGCCCGATCCCGCGTGACCTCGGCAAGCGCCTGAAGGACGGCATCCAGCTGGAGGACGGCTACGCGCGCGCGGACCACTTCCGGGTCGTCGAGCAGACCGGCAAGAACTACCTGGTCGAGGTGACCCTGCACGAGGGCCGCAAGCACATCGTGCGCCGCATGCTCGCCGAGGCCGGCTTCCCGGTCGAGAAGCTGGTGCGCACCTCCTTCGGCCCGATCACCCTGGGCGACCAGAAGTCGGGCTGGCTGCGCCGCCTGTCCAACACCGAGGTCGGGATGCTCATGAATGAGGTCGACCTCTAGGAGGCGCCTGAGTGGCGTTCTGACGGCCGGTCCCGGGTTCTTTGGGACCGGCCGTCGGCGTATCCGGGAACGGGGCTCCAAGGAGCGCTCAGGGGCTTGCGGATCACGGCGCGGCAGCTTTATGGTCGTAGCGACTATTAGTCGGGCTGACGACAGGACCGGCCGTGAAGGCCGGTCCCTGAGGGGGTGACCGGGGCATGGAGGGCTACGACAAGTACGCCTACGAACCCTTCGCCGTCACCGTCGACCTCGCCGTCCTCACGCTCCGCACCGGCGCCCTGCACGTGCTGCTGGTCGAGCGCGGGCAGGAGCCGTACGCCGGCCAGTGGGCGCTGCCCGGCGGCTTCCTGCTGCCCGACGAGTCCGCGGAGACGGCGGCCCGGCGCGAACTCGCCGAGGAGACCGGGCTCGACGACGTCTCCGGGCTGCACCTGGAGCAGCTGCGCACCTACAGCGAGCCCGGCCGCGACCCCCGGATGCGGGTCGTGTCCGTCGCCTTCACCGCGCTGCTGCCCGAGCCTCCCGAGCCGCGCGGCGGCGGTGACGCGGCCCAGGCCCGCTGGCTGCCGTACGACTCCGCCCGGCCGCTCGCCTTCGACCACGAACGGATCCTGGCCGACGCCCACGAGCGGATCGGCGGCCGGCTGGAGAGCAGCTGCGTCGCCACCGCCTTCTGCCCGCCCGAGTTCACCCTCGGCGAGCTGCAGCAGGTCTACGAGACGGTGTGGGGCACGGCCCTGGACCGCCCCAACTTCCGCCGCAAGGTGCTTGCCACGCCCGGGTTCGTGGAGCCCGTCCCCGGCGCCGCCCGGCTGACCGGAGGCCGCGGCAAGCCGGCCGCGCTCTACCGTGCGGGCACCGCCACCACCCTGCACCCGCCCCTCCTCCGACCGTCCCGGGAAGGACGCCCCGCATGACCACGTTCCACGCGAGCAAGCGCCCCGCCTCCGGATCCCTGATCGGACTCGCCCTCGGGGACGCCCTCGGCTTCCCGACCGAATTCAACGACGTGCCCTCGATCCTGGCCAAGTGCGGCCCCTGGCGGGAGATGGAGCTGCCGCGGCGCGCCATCGTCTCCGACGACACACAGATGACCCTGGCCTTCGGACGCGCCCTCAGGACCGCCATGGACCGCGGTGTGCTCGCCCCGAAGCGGCTGGAACGGCCGCTGCGCGAGGAGTTCGTGGACTGGTACCGGTCGCCGGAGAACAACCGGGCCCCCGGCCGCACCTGCATGACCGCGTGCAGTCTGCTGAAGGAGGAGGGCCGGCCCTGGCAGGACGCCAGCCAGATCGGCTCCAAGGGCTGCGGCGCCAACATGCGCGTCGCGCCCGTCGGGCTCGCCCCCGGCCTCAGCGACGAACAGCGCGCCGGCGCGGCCCAGTTGCAGTCCGGGCTCACCCACGGACACCCCACCGCGCTGGCCGCCTCCGACCTGACCGCCCGCGCCGTCCACCTGCTCGCCCGGGGCACCGACCCGGCCGGACTCGTCGGACAGCTGCGCTCGTACGCCCACGACAACCGCAGCCGCTACCACCGGACCTGGCTCGGCGACCTGTGGACCCGTTCCCAGGACCCGAGCCCCGAGCACTTCATCGAGCGCGGCTGGGACGAGTGCCTCGAGATCCTCGACCGCGTCGAGGAGGCCGTGCGCACCGTCTCCCCGGAGGCCGACCCGTGCCTGGCCACCGGAGCGGGCTGGATCGCCGAGGAGGCCTTCGCCACCGGGCTGCTGTGCTTCCTGCTCTTCCCCGACGAGCCCCTCACCGCCCTGCGCCGGGCCGCCTGTTCCTCGGGCGACTCGGACTCGATCGCCTGCCTCACCGGCGCCTTCGCGGGCGCCTGGCTGGGCGCGGACGCCTGGCCCACCGAGTGGGCCGACCGGATCGAGTACCGGGGGGACCTGTTGGCCCTGGGAGCGCTCTGGGACGCTTAGGCCCGTGATCGACGACCTCGACATGGACCTGACGCCGGTGATCGCCGAGCAGCCCGACCCGCTGCTGTTCGCGACCGTCTCCGGAGCGCACCTCTACGGCTTCCCGTCCCAGGACTCCGACGTGGACCTGCGCGGCGCCCACCTGCTGCCCGTCGCCGACCTGGTGGGGCTGCGCGAGCCGGAGGAGACGCGGTCGCGGGCGTGGGTGCGGTTCGGGGTCGAGATGGATCTCGTCACCCACGACGTGCGCAAGTTCGTCCGGCTGATGCTCCGGCGCAACGGCTATGTGCTGGAGCAGCTGCTCTCGCCCCTGGTCGCGCACACCACCGAGGAGCACCGGGAGCTGATCGCCCTGGTGCCCGGCGTGCTCACCGGTCACCACGCCCACCACTACCGCGGGTTCGCGGTGACCCAGTGGCGGCTGTTCGAGAAGACCGGCGAACTCAAGCCGCTGCTCTACACGTTCCGTGTGCTGCTCACCGGCGTCCACCTGATGCGCAGCGGCGAGGTGCAGGCCCATCTGCCCACGCTCCTGGAGCAGGTGGACGCACCCGGCTACCTGCCCGAGCTGATAGCCGCCAAGGCGGAGCAGGAGCACGGCAGCGCCGACATCGAGCACGCGCGCGTGGCGGCCGACGTGGAGCGGCTGCACGCCGTGCTCGACGCGGCGCAGGCCGCCTCAGCCCTGCCCGACGCACCCAGCGCGCACGACGCCCTGCACGACTTCGTGGTGCGCGTCCGGCGGGCAGGCTGACGCACGGCGCACCCGGTACAGGAAGTCGGCCACGCGCGCGTGGTCCGGCTCCGGCGGCAGCGGGGTGCGGTGCAGGGCCTCCTCGGTCTCGTCCGCGAGCCGGACCATCCACGCCTCGACCTGCGCCCAGGGCACCTCGCCCCGCTTCACCGCCAGCAGCGGGTCCCGTCGGTCACCGACGTCGAGCCGCAGCTCTCCGGTGCGCAGCAGGTCGCGGGCGCTCATCAGCAGGCGGAGCAGGTGCATCGCGTGCTTCCAGCGCGGGGCGCCCGTCGTACGGACGTCGGCGTCCAGCTTGCGGCGCTGGCCGAGGGCGTAGCGGGTGAAGGTGTCGTGGGCGCGCCGGGACAGGAAGGCGCCGCGCAGGGACAGCAGCTCGCGGCCGGTGTCGTCCACGTGCTCCACCAGCGGTGAGTGCAGGCACTCCAGGATGTTCGGGTTGCCGCGCAGCGCCAGCTCGCAGAACCGCTCCAGCTCCCAGGAGAACTGCTCCTCGCCCGGTCCTTCCACATGCGTGGGCGGCTTCTCGAACCGCCAGAACAGAGGGGTGGGGGCGAGGAAGACGCCCCTGCGGTCGGTGTCGCTGGTGTCCGTGGCCAGGCCGAAGGCCCGCGATCCCATGACACAGGCGTAGATCGTGTGGTCGCGTACCAGGTCCTCGGGCTGCATTCCCGGAGCGTACGCGCGCCCTCACACCAGGCGGATGGAATTTCCTTCCACCTTGATCGTCTTGGGCGGCAGCGGCTTGATCGCCGGGCCGTGCGCCACCGAGCCGTCGGCGATGTGGTACTTGCTGCCGTGACAGGGGCAGTCGATGGTGCCGTCCGTCACCTGGTTAACCGTGCAGCCCATGTGGGTGCAGATCGCCGAGAAGGCCTTGAAGTCGCCCTTCGTCGGCTGCGTGACCACGACCTTCTGCTCCTTGAAGATCGTGCCGCCGCCCTCCGGGACGTCACTCGTCCGCGTCAGCTGCTGGACGTCGGGTGCCGCGGACTTCTCGCCGCCGCAGCCGGCGGCGAGTGCCGCCGCGCCCGTCGCGAGAACCGTGCGCCGCGTCGTGCTGTGGGTCATCTCGTCACTCCGAAGGTCGAAGGAACCTCGACAGGAAGAAAGCCGCAAGATGCGACATCTTTGCATCAAAGGTGTCCAAGCCGAAGGAAGCGAGGGGGCGGCGGACCGCGGTCACCGGGTCGGCCCGCGTCTCAGCCGGCGGGCGCCGCGCACCCGGCCGGCGTGGGCTGACTACGCTGGACGGACCAAGAGCCGAAACGCATGTCAGCAAGGAGCAGCGCCGTGGCGGTACGAGCGGTCCGGGGGGCCGTCCAACTCGAACGGGACGAGGCCGGGCACATGGACGAGCAGGTGGGCGCCCTGCTCACCGCCGTCCTGGAGCGGAACGGGCTCACCACCGACGACCTGATCAGCATCTGGTTCACGGCCACCCCCGACCTGCACAGCGACTTCCCGGCGGCCGCCGCCCGCAAGCTCGGCATCGTCGACGTCCCGCTGATCTGTGCCCAGGAACTGGACATCGAGGGCGCCATGCCGCGGGTCGTCCGGGTGCTCGCGCACATCGAGTCGGACACACCGCGCGCCGACATCGCCCACGTCTACCTCGGCGCCGCCGCCGCCCTGCGCAAGGACATCGCCCAGTGAGGACCGCACTCGTCATCGGCACCGGGCTCATCGGCACCTCCGCCGCGCTCGCCCTGACCCAGCGGGGCGTCGTCGTCCACCTCGACGACCACGACCCCGAGCAGGCCCGCACGGCGGCCGCACTCGGCGCCGGCACCGACGAGGCCCCCGACGGCCCGGTGGACCTCGCGATCGTCGCCGCCCCGCCCGCCCACGTGGCCGGAGTCCTCGCGGACGCCATGGCCCGGTCGGTGGCGCGCGGCTACGTCGACGTGGCCAGCGTCAAGGGCGGCCCGCGCCGCGAGCTGGAGGCCCGCGGCCTCGACCTCTCCTCCTACATCGGCACCCACCCCATGTCCGGCCGGGAGAAGTCCGGCCCGCTGGCCGCGACCGCCGACCTCTTCGAGGGCCGCCCCTGGGTGCTCACCCCGACCCGGGACACCGACACCGAGGTGCTGAACCTCGCCCTGGAACTGGTCTCGCACTGTCGGGCCGTGCCGGTCGTCATGGACGCCGACGCCCACGACCGGGCCGTCGCCCTCGTCTCCCACATGCCCCACCTGGTCTCCAGCATGGTCGCCGCGCGCCTGGAGCACGCCGAGGAGGCGGCCGTACGCCTGTGCGGGCAGGGCATCCGGGACGTGACCCGGATCGCCGCCTCCGACCCCCGGATGTGGATCGACATCCTCTCCGCCAACCCCGGCCCGGTCGCCGACCTCCTCGCCGACGTCTCCTCCGACCTGGACGAGACCGTGCGTGCCCTGCGCGCCCTGCAGTCCTCCGACGACGACAAGCGGCGCGAGGGCAGCCAGGGCATCGAGGACGTGCTGCGCCGCGGGAACGCGGGGCAGGTGCGGGTCCCGGGCAAGCACGGCAGCGCGCCGCGCGTGTACGACACCGTCGTCGTCCTCATCGACGACCAGCCCGGCCAGCTGGCCCGCATCTTCGCGGACGCGGGACGGGCCGGGGTCAACGTCGAGGACGTACGCATCGAGCACGCGACCGGACAGCAGGCCGGTCTGGTCCAGCTCATGGTCGAGCCGAAGGCCGCGCCGGTCCTGAAGGAGGCCCTGCGGGAGCGGGGCTGGGCCCTGCGGCAGTAAAGCCCGGTGAGGGCGCCTCCCGGGAGCCAGTAACCTTGTGCGGGACGCCCTCGCGTCCCCCACCCGCCCGCCACCCTTCACCAGGAAGGTGCCCTCCCGTGGAAAACGGCGCCGCCCCGACCGCCAAGCCCGTGATCGTCGCGATCGACGGCCCCTCCGGCACCGGCAAGTCGAGCACGTCGAAGGCCGTCGCCGCACAGCTCGGCCTGAGCTACCTGGACACCGGCGCCCAGTACCGGGCGATCACCTGGTGGATGGTGGCCAACGGCATCGACCTGGAGGACCCGACCGCGATCGCGGCCGTCGCCGGCAAGCCGGAGATCATTTCCGGCACCGACCCGGCCGCCCCGACCATCACGGTCGACGGCGTCGACGTGGCCGGCCCGATCCGCACCCAGGAGGTCACCTCCAAGGTCAGCGCGGTCAGCGCGGTGCCCGAGGTGCGCTCCCGGATCACCGAGCTGCAGCGCTCGCTGGCCTCCGGCGCGGAGCACGGCATGGTGGTCGAGGGCCGTGACATCGGTACGACCGTGCTGCCGGACGCCGACCTGAAGATCTTCCTCACCGCTTCCCCGGAGGCCCGTGCGGCCCGCCGCAGCGGCGAGCTGAAGGGCGCTGACGTCCACGCCACCCGCGAGGCGCTGATCAAGCGGGACGCGGCCGACTCCAGCCGCAAGACCTCGCCGCTCGCCAAGGCCGGCGACGCCGTCGAGGTCGACACCACCGAGCTCACCCTCGCCCAGGTCATCGAGTGCGTCGTCACCCTGGTCGAGGAGAAGCGAGCCGGGAAGTGAGCCTTCCGACCGAGCGGGGCGCCGAGGTCGGGCGGCGCATCGGCGTCGGCCTGATGAACGGGCTGTGGAAGCCGCGCGTGCTCGGTGCCTGGCGGCTGCCCGCGAGCGGCCCGGCGATCCTCGCCGTGAACCACTCGCACAACATCGACGGTCCGATGGTCATGGGCGTGTCGCCCCGGCCGACGCACTTCCTGATCAAGAAGGAGGCGTTCATCGGTCCGCTGGGCGCCTTCCTGAGCGGCATCGGCCAGCTGAAGGTGGACCGCACCTCCGTCGACCGCGCGGCGATCAGCGAGGCCCTCGGCGTCCTCGACAACGGGGGAGTGCTCGGCATCTTCCCGGAGGGCACCCGGGGCGAGGGCGACTTCGCCTCGCTGCGGGCCGGACTCGCCTACTTCGCGGTCCGCAGCGGGGCACCGATCGTGCCCGTCGCGGTCCTGGGAAGTTCCGGGAAGCCGGGCCGGTTGATAAAGGGACTGCCCCCGCTGCGCTCCCGCGTCGACGTGGTCTTCGGCGACCCGTTCGAAGCGGGCGACGGCAGCGGCCGGCGCACGCGCAGGGCGCTGGACGAGGCGACCGAGCGCATCCAGAAGCAGCTCACCGGCCACCTGGAAAACGCCAGGCGCCTGACCGGGCGCTAGGCGACACTTGAGTAGTGGATCAGACCCTGACGGGCCGCTCCACCGATCACCACGATGAACGACGAGGTACGGACTTCATGAACGACCAGATCCAGCCCGACGGCTCGGCCGAGCACGAGTACGAGCACGGGGCGCTCGGCGACGCCGAGTACGCGGAGTTCATGGAGCTCGCTGCCGAAGAGGGCTTCGACATCGAGGACGTCGAGGGCGCCATCGAGGCGGCGGGCCACGGTCCGCTGCCCGTGCTCGCCGTCGTCGGCCGCCCCAATGTCGGCAAGTCGACCCTGGTGAACCGGATCATCGGCCGCCGCGAGGCGGTCGTGGAGGACCGGCCGGGCGTCACCCGCGACCGCGTCACCTACGAGGCCGAGTGGGCGGGCCGCCGCTTCAAGGTCGTCGACACCGGCGGCTGGGAGCAGGACGTCCTCGGCATCGACGCCTCCGTGGCCGCCCAGGCCGAGTACGCGATCGAGGCGGCCGACGCGGTCGTCTTCGTCGTGGACGCCAAGGTCGGCGCCACCGACACCGACGAGGCCGTCGTACGGCTGCTGCGCAAGGCCGGCAAGCCGGTCGTGCTGTGCGCCAACAAGGTCGACGGCCCGAGCGCCGAGGCCGACGCGGCCTACCTGTGGTCGCTGGGCCTCGGCGAGCCCCACCCGGTCTCGGCCCTGCACGGCCGCGGCACCGGTGACATGCTCGACGCCGTCCTGGAGGCCCTGCCGACCGCGCCCGAGCAGAGCTTCGGCGGCGCCGCGATCGGCGGACCGCGCCGCATCGCCCTGATCGGCCGCCCGAACGTCGGCAAGTCCTCCCTCCTGAACAAGGTGGCCGGCGAGGAGCGCGTCGTCGTCAACGAGATGGCGGGCACCACCCGCGACCCGGTCGACGAGCTGATCGAACTGGGCGGCGTGACCTGGAAGTTCGTCGACACCGCCGGTATCCGCAAGCGCGTCCACCTCCAGCAGGGCGCCGACTACTACGCCTCCCTGCGCACGGCCGCGGCCGTGGAGAAGGCCGAGGTCGCGGTCATCCTGATCGACGCCTCCGAGAACATCTCCGTGCAGGACCAGCGGATCATCACCATGGCCGTCGAGGCCGGCCGTGCGATGGTCATCGCCTACAACAAGTGGGACACCCTCGACGAGGAGCGCCGCTACTACCTGGAGCGGGAGATCGAGACCGAGCTGGCCCAGATCGCCTGGGCACCCCGCGTCAACGTCTCGGCCCGCACCGGCCGCCACATGGAGAAGCTGGTCCCGGCCATCGAGACCGCGCTCGCCGGCTGGGAGACCCGCGTGCCCACCGGCCGTCTGAACGCCTTCCTCGGCGAGCTGGTCTCGGCCCACCCGCACCCGGTCCGGGGCGGCAAGCAGCCGCGCATCCTGTTCGGCACCCAGGCGGGCACCAAGCCGCCGCGGTTCGTCCTCTTCGCCTCCGGCTTCATCGAGGCGGGCTACCGGCGCTTCATCGAGCGCCGCCTGCGCGAGGAGTTCGGCTTCGACGGCACCCCGATCCACATCTCGGTGCGGGTGCGCGAGAAGCGCGGCACGAAGAAGAAGTAGTACCTCCACGGCCCGTCACGAAGGGCGGCTCCTGCTCCAGGAGCCGCCCTTCGCCGTATGTACGTCACACGCTCCGGCGCGGAGCCGGCGGCAGCCCCGCCGGAACATGGTGCATCCCGGTGTCCTGCTGCCGCCCGAGGGTGCCGATCCGCTGCCACTGCGACTGCTGTCGCGCGCTGTAGGCCCCCGCGCTGTAGGCGCTGTACGAACTGCTGAACGACCCCGGCCGGTGACCGCCGTACGAGCCCGTGCCGTGCGGCATGTTCCCGAAGGCCGTGAAGTCCAGCCCCTCCTCGCCGCTGCGGTCACCCGGCAGCGTACGGAAGGTCTTGACCCACTCCGCGTAGAGCGAGTCGTAGATCGGCGTGGCCGATGACCCGCCGCCCCCCTCCTGCCCCGCCCGCGCGGACGGAACGGAGGGGTAGGCGGACCGGCGGGAGGGAGAGTCGTATGCGTGCACGTATGTCCAAACGACCGGCACCGTGAAGAGATGCGGTCGGACAAATCGGGGCGCGGGGCGGCATCACCGTGCGGCTCCGCCGAATGGGTGCGCGAAGCCACGACGCACCCGCGAACGCACGGCAGCTGCCTGCCCCTCAGCCGGCCGTCAGGTACCCGCGAGAGGAAGGGCCGCGGCCACCAGCTTCCCGTTCGCCGCAGCCTTGTCCAGCGCCTCCCGCAGCAGGTCCTCCCGAGGCTGCCGTCCGATGGACCCCACCGGTGCGGCGAACATCAGCACCTGCTGGTGCTTGTTGGCGGCGGCCCGCCAGCTGTCCGTCACCTGCAGCGGCTGATGCGCCTGCCACCAGGCCACCGGCTGCCCCCCGTTGGCGCCCGGCTGCAGCACCGCGTGCAGCTGGCCGACGGCGAGCAGCACCGACCAGCCGTGCAGCACCGACGGAACGGTCGCCAGCTCGGTCACCGGCATGAAGCCCTGCTCGATGAGGAGCGGAAGGAAGTCGTCACCGGCCGCCATGGAGCCGGGGCGCACGATGGGCGCGGTCGGCTCGACCACGAGCGCGGGGTGCAACTCGCCCTCGACGAGGACGAGTCCGCTGGTCACGCCGAGCACGGCCTGCTCGGGCACCGCCCGGTGCGACTCGCTCACCCCGGCGGAGCTGCCGCCGATGGAGCGGACCGCGCCCTGCAGCTGCTCCTCGGTGACCTGGACGACCTGCGAGGGCAGACAGCTGGCGTGGGCGAAGGCGAGCACGGCGGTCTCGTCGCCGACGAACAGAACGGTGCTGGTGCGCTCCTGCTCGGAGTCGCCCGGGGTGCGGCAGGACGTGCAGTCGTAACTGCCCGGGGCGTTCTCTCCGGCGAGCAGCCGGTCGGCTTCTTCGTCGCCGATCTCGGCGCGTACGGCGTCACTGACGTCGAGCATGCGCGGCACGGTGGCTCCCATCGGGATGCGGTGCTGGGTCGGCCGGGTGGCTCCCGGCCCTGAGCCCCGGGGATCCGGGCTCATGAAGAAGACAACGGGCGTCCTGTGGTGGTGGTCACGCCCAGGGGGCGATGGAATCGAACCAATCACCGCACAGGGTCACCTTCAGCACGGAATCGGCCACTCCCCGTCAACTCGTCGCGCAGTCAAGGAACTTGAATGGGTGAAGTGAGTCACAGATCGCCTGAGCGGGTGGTCGAAAAATCGTGAAATCAGGGGATGAAACGGCTGGCCGAAAATCGCCGATACCCAGGGTAACGGCGAACTGGCCTGGAATGACGGGGAGTTGGTTGATATCGGCGGCCTCATCTCCCTAGATTCCTCCGCCGTGTGCAGCGAGCACCGCTCGGGTACGTCCGCCGGCCGGCACCGGAAAGAGCACGATCAGGCACCGGCCGCGGCGGACGGGGCGGGCGCGACGAACCGCGGTCCTACGCGGGGAGGCGTGCTCCGCCTGGGGGAGCCCGGGTTCGTGGAGAGGGAATTACATGTCCGAGTGTGCCGATACCACCCGCAACACCGCTCGTCACGACAGCGCCCGCAAGGGCCGTACGACGGCCGCCCTCGCCGGGGCGGCGCTGCTGGCCCCGCTGGGGCTGCTGGCCGTCACAGGCAACGCCGCGGCGGCGGACAACGGAGTGTGGGACCGCATCGCCCAGTGCGAGAGCGGTGGCAACTGGCACATCAACACCGGCAACGGCTACTACGGCGGGCTCCAGTTCTCCGCCGGCACCTGGCGCGCGTACGGCGGCACCGCCTACGCCCCGACGGCCGACCAGGCCTCCAGGAGCGCGCAGATCGCCGTCGCCACCAAGGTCCAGGGCGCCCAGGGCTGGGGCGCCTGGCCGGTCTGCTCCGCCCGCGCCGGAGCCTCCGGCACGGCACCGGCGGCCGGCTCCCCGAGTACGAGCACCTCGGGCACGAGCGCCTCGAAGAGCAGCGCGACGACGAAGTCCGCACCGGAGAAGTCCGCACCGGCCAGGTCCGTTCCGGCGAAGGCGCCGGAACGCGCGACCGGCCGGACCGGCCGCAGTGCGTCCCGCGGTGACTACACCGTCCGCGAGGGCGACACCCTGAGCGCCATCGCCACCCGGCACGGGACCACCTGGCAGCGGATCTACGCCGCCAACGAGAAGGTCATCGGCGGCGACCCGAACCTGATCGTGCCCGGCCAGCGCCTCGCGCTCTGACGCACACGACGGGTGCCCGGCACCCGGCCGGTACAGCCGCTGTCCCGAACGAGGACAGCGGCTGTCCGCATCGGCTGACAGACTCGGCCCCATGTTGGAGACCTCGGCACGACTGCTGCGCCTGCTCTCACTGCTCCAGGCCCACCGCGAATGGTCCGGCGCCGAACTCGCCGGGCGGCTCGGTGTCACCCCGCGCACGGTCCGCCGGGACGTGGACCGGCTGCGCGAACTGGGCTACCCGGTCAACGCGAGCCCCGGCACCGGCGGCGGCTACCAGCTCGGTGCGGGCGCCGAACTGCCCCCGCTGCTGCTGGACGACGACGAGGCCGTCGCCGTCGCCGTCGGACTGCGCACCGCGGCGGGACAGGGCATCGAGGGCATCGGCGAGAGCTCCGTACGCGCCCTGGCCAAACTGGAACAGGTGCTGCCTGACCGGCTGCGCCGCCGCGTGGGCGCCCTCAACGCCTTCACCGTGCCGATGCTGCGCGGCGGTCCGCCGTCGGCCCCCGTCGACCCGGCCGTGCTCACCGAACTCGCCCACCTGTGCCGGGACGCCGAGCGGCTGCGCTTCGAGTACCTGAGCCACGAGGGCACCGCCAGCCGCCGTACCGTCGAGCCGCACCGGCTGGTGTGCACCGAGCGGCGCTGGTACCTGGTCGCCTGGGACGTCGACCGGGAGGACTGGCGGACCTTCCGCGTCGACCGCATCACGCCGAAGCCGCCGCACGGCCCGCGCTTCGACCCGCGCGAGCCGCCCGCCGGGGACCTCGCCGCCTATGTGTCGAAGGGCGTCTCCACGAGTGCGTACGCCACGCACTCCACCGTCCGGCTGCTGGTGCCGCTGCGGGTGGCGGCCGAGCGGATCTCGCCGTCCGCGGGGATGCTGGAGGCCGACGGAGAGGACGCGTGCATCCTGCGCAGTGGTGCCCCGAACCTGGAGGTGATGGTCATTCACATCATGATGACGGGCTTCCCCTTCGAGGTGCTGGAGCCCGTCGAGCTGAACGAGGTGATCAGCAGGGTCCGGGACCGGCTGGACGCCGCACTGGCGCGGGCCGCGGGACCGCGGGGCGGATCCGGGACGGACTGACGCGTACGTCGGATTGTGTGCCGAATCCGTGAATTTCCTATGCGGTGTCAGCTCGCCGGGCATGGCCCCGGATTCCGCGGGGAATCGCACCCGGACCCCCCTCCGATCCGCGTCGAGGCGTATTCCGGCGGGTAATTCGAGGGGCTGCTCCGACACGCGGGAATTCTGTTCGATTGCCCCCGGCGAGCGGTACGGAAACCCCCGTACGTGTGATGCCCGTTGCGGCAGCAGCCGATGTCACGGCGACGGAAACGCGTGTCGGGAACCTGTGACAGAAGTGTGACCGGAGAGGGACAGGGGAGGGACCGGAGAGGGATCTCGCAGGGCCCCGGGACGCGGTCCGCCGGTTCCGGCTTCCGTCGTCGTCCGATGCGGCCTAGCGTGGCCGCATGGCACCGATTCCCACTCCGCCAGCGGAGCCCCAGGACAGTCCGGACGGGTACGTCGGCCTCGACGCCGCGCGCGCCGAGCGGCTCGCTCGGGAGCGCGGGTGGCCGACGGTACGGTCGCTGCCGCCGGGCACGATCATCACCATGGAGTACCGGGTGGGCCGGCTCAACTTCGAGGTACGGGACGGCCGGGTGGCCCGCGCCTGGAAGGGCTGAGCCCGCTCCCGCAGGCCACTGCGACGAAGGCCCCGCTCCCTCTTCCCGGGAGCGGGGCCTTCGTCATGACGGGGGTCGGCTGTGCGTACCGGACCCGCCGCCGTGGTGGAGCGTCAGTTGCCGGTCAGGGGGCGGGCCGGCTGGGGGGTGCCGCGCGGGAGGCGGTCGGCGTGCGGCGGTCGGCGGCTGCCCGCCGGGGTGACCGGGGTGCGCTCCGAACGGGCCGTGTGCGGGCCCGGGGCCAGATGGATCGGGGCCCGGGAACCGCGCACCGGCGACACCGGCTCGCGCGCCGGGGCGACGCCCTGCTCGGCGGGCAGCGGGCGCGGCTTGAGCAGCACCGGCGCGGGCGCGACCGGGACGGCCGGTGCGGGCACCGTACCGCCGCGGCGGGCGCGCCAGCGGTCGCGCAGGTCGAAGAGCGCGGTCTCGGCCATGGCGATCAGCGGCTCGAACCAGGGCAGTGCGAGCAGGATCAGCAGGCCGGCGGCCCAGCCCAGCAGCACGTCGCTCAGCCAGTGCGTACCGAGGTAGACGGTGGTGAGGCCGACGCCGAGCGAGGTGACCGCGGAGAGCGCGGACAGCCAGCGGCGCGCTCTCGGGGTGGAGGCCAGATAGGCCAGGATTCCCCACGTCACCACCGCGTTGGCGGTGTGGCCGCTGGGAAATATATCGCCGCCCAGGCCCATCTCGTTCGAGCCGATCACGGTCGCGTAGTGCGGACCGAGCCGCCCCATGCCGAGCTTGGCGGCGCCGACCGTGATGTTGAGCAGCAGCAGCGAGGTGGCCAGAGTCAGCAGCGGGCGGAGCGTGTGCTGCCGCCAGGAGCGCCAGCCGAGCCAGGCCGCGACCATCACGGCGGTGGGGCCGCGCTGGCCGAGCACCACGTAGTAGTCGAGGAAGGCGTGGATCTGCGGCCACTGCTGGTAGGGCCGGAAGAACATGACCTGCCAGTCGAGCCGGACCAGCCAGGAGGTGATCACCACGGCCCAGACGATCGCCAGGTAAAAGGCGAGGGTCGCCGTGAACAGCACGACCCGGTGCCGGCTCATCCTCGGCACATCGATGTGAGCCGGTCGTTCCGGCTCACGGTCCAGCCTGGCGAACACCCGGTCCAGACTCCGGGTGAGGTTTCGTTCGGTACGCACCCAATCGACGTTACAGCGAGTGAGCTCTGTTCCCGGTCGAAACAGCGGCTTTGTGATGACGATGTGATGTGGGAAACCTCTCAGGAGCGGTCCGAATTCCTGGGATTCCGCAATCCTGTGAGCCTGCTTCCTGCAATTCCTTTGATCATGCCGGGGGCCGGTTTTATGGCGCTTATGAATTCGTTCACCGCATCATGGGGTGGAATTCAGGGGGTGCTCATCGACCCGCCGAAGTCGATCACGGGGGACCGGAGCCGTTCAGCCAGAAGGCGCCGTAGACCGCCGTCACCACCGCCACACCCACCGTGACCAGCGCCGATCTGGACGTGCGCAGCCGGGCAAGGGCGCGGGCGAGCGGGAACAGCACCGGGAAGGCCGGCATCAGCAGTCGCGGTTTCGACCCGAAGTAACTCGACGCGCACAGGGCGAGGGCCAGGACGACACCCGTGTACACCAGCAGTGCGACGGGCTGGCCCTGGCGTACTCCGGTGACATAGAGCCAGATCAGCAGAGCCACTCCGACGATCAGGCCCGCGCCGGCGAGAGCCGACGGAAATGACGTGAACTTGTCGACTACGAAGCGTGCGAAGGCGTACCCGCCGTCGAACCCGTTGCGCCACCCGGCCTGCACATCGAGATATCCGAGCGGACCCCTGCCGGTGTGATGACCGACCCATAGGACATAGCCCGCGGCGCCCAGGGGCGCGAGAAGCATGCCGAGGGCGCGTCGCCAGACGGATGCGCCGGTAGTGAAAGAAGGGGCGCGTGTTGTGTCGCGTGCGCCCTGCGTGCCCGGTGCGCTTCGGTCTCGCACGAACGAGATCACGCCCGCCACCCACACCGCCGCGACCACCGCGAGTCCCACCGGCCGGGTCAGCCCGGCCAGCGCCGCCAGCGCGCCCGCGCTCACCCACCGGCCGGTCAGCACCGCGTACAGCGACCACGCGGCCAGCGCCGTGAACAAGGACTCGCTGTACGCCATCGACTGCACGATCCCGACCGGCAGCACCGCCCACAGCAGGACCGCGCAGAGCCCCGCCCTCGGCCCGTACACCCACTCCGCGACCGCGAAGATCCCCCAGGCCGCCGCCAGCGAGGCGAGCAGGCCGACGACGAAACCGGCGTCCGCGTACGACAGCGGCGTGAGCGCGTGCAGCAGCCGCTCCAGCCAGGGCAGCAGCGGGAAGAACGCCAGGTTGGAGTGGATGTCGCCGTTCGGCAGCCGCACCTGGTAGCCGTAGCCCAGCTCGGCGACCCGGGTGTACCAGAGGGAGTCCCAGCGCGCGGTCAGCAGCTTGTACGCGCTCTTGTCGCGCGCGCCGCTCCACACGGCCAGCGCGACCAGCCCCAGGGCGCGGACGGCCGCGTACCCGAGAAGGGCCGGCGCCGCCCGGCGCAGAGCGGGGGTGCGGGGTGGTGCCACGCGCGTGTCAAGATCGGTCACGGGCTCGATTATCGACCGGACGGGGAACCGGACGGCCCGCCGGGGCGTGGTCAGGAGCGGGCGCAGTGGCGTACGCCACACGGGTTCGGTCCTGCGTGTGAGAGGTCCGCCACGTGACCCCGCAGTGAACTCGCGTACGCTGACGAGTCACCCGCGTGGGTTTGCGCGGGCCGGAGACACCGCTCCTCTCCGGCCGTACGACGGGGAGTCCCCACCCCGCCGATCCGCCGCTCGCGAGGGATCATCTGGGAGGTACCTACATGTCCGGGACGACCACGGCTGCCGTACGGCTGCGCCGTCGGGCGACCGGGGCCGGTGCAAACCGCTGGGTCGTCCTCGTCGTCCTCTGCGTCAGCCTGCTGCTCGTCGCCCTCGACGCGACCGTGCTGCACGTGGCGGTCCCCGCCGTCACCGAGGACCTCAGGCCCGGCGCGATAGAGCTGCTCTGGATCGTCGACGTCTACCCGCTGGTCTGCGCCTCCCTGTTGATCCTGTTCGGCACCCTGGGCGACCGGGTCGGCCGCAGGCGCATCCTCCTCCTCGGCTACGCCCTCTTCGGCGTCGCCTCCGCCGTGGCCGCTCTCGCGCAGACCGCCGAGATGCTGATCCTCGCCCGGGCGCTGCTCGGCGTCGGCGGCGCGATGATCATGCCCGCGACCCTGTCGATCCTCCGCCAGGTCTTCCCGGACCGGCGCGAGCGCGCGCTGGCCATCGGTATCTGGAGCGCGGTCGCGGCCGTCGGCGCGGCGGTCGGTCCGCTGCTCGGCGGCTTCCTGCTGGAGCACTTCTGGTGGGGTGCGGTGTTCCTCGTCAACATCCCGCTGATGCTCGTCAGCCTGCCGGTCGGCCGGCTGCTGCTGCCCGAGTCGCGCGGTGACCGGGGCGGCCCGTGGGACGTGGTCGGCGCGCTGATGGCGGCGGTCGGTCTGTTCGGGGTCGTGCTGGGCGTGAAGCAGCTCGGCGGCGGTCAGTCGCCGGCGAGCCCGTTCACCCTGGCACCGCTGGTGGTGGGCGCGGCGCTCCTCTTCTTCTTCGTACGGCGCCAGGGCCGGCGTACGCACCCGCTGGTGGACCTGCGGATGTTCCGGCGGCCGGCGTTCAGCACCTCGGTCGGCTGCATCGTGCTGGCGATGCTCGCGCTCGTCGGCCTGGAGCTGATCGCCGCGCAGTACCTCCAGCTGGTGCTCGGTCTGTCGCCGCTGGAGACGGGCCTGAGGCTGCTGCCCCTGACCGTCGCGGCGATGGCGGCGGGCCTCGCGGGTGCGCGGATGCTGCGCCGCTTCGGACCGCGCCGGATGGTGTGCTTCGGCTTCTGTCTCACCGCCGCGGCCGTCCTGACACTGACCGCGATGGGCGCGACCGACAACGCGGGCCTGCTGCTGTTCGGCTTCGTCCTGCTCGGGTTCGGCCTGGAGACGACCCTCTTCGGGGCGTACGAGTCGATGCTGAGCGAGGCCCCGGCCGACCAGGCTGGCGGGGCCGCGGCGATCGGCGAGACGTCGTACCAGCTCGGCGCGGGGATCGGGATCGCGCTGCTCGGCAGCGTGATGAACGCGGCCTACGCACCCGGTCTCGCGTCGGTGCCGGGCGTGCCCCCGCACGCCTCGGACGCGGCGGGCCACTCGCTGGGCGAGGCCTACGACGTGGCCGGGCGGCTCGGCGGGCCCGTGGGGGCCGCGCTGCGCCGGGCGGCGCGGGACTCCTTCGTGCACGGACTGCATGTGACCCTGCTGGTGAGCGCGGGCCTGTTGCTGCTGGGTGCGGTGATGGCGCTGCGGCTGCCCCGGATCATGCAGTGCGGGGAGGAGCCCGGGGAGGAGTCCGCCGAGGTGGAGCTGCCGGCCCCGCGGGGGGCCGAGAAGCCGAGGGTCGCCGTGGCGGCTCTGGACGTGCGGGACGCCGCGCCGTAACGTCGGCTGCACAGCGTAACTAGCGTTGCTAGTTTTCACCGTGCCCCAGTGTGCCGGAGGGTGTTCCATGTCCGCGAAGTTGCCCCCGTTCGATGCCGCCGACCCGCTCGGGATCGACGACCTCCTGGAACCGGAGGACCTGGCCGTACGGGACACGGTCCGCAGCTGGGCGGCCGACCGCGTGCTGCCCTACGTCGCCGACTGGTACGAGAAGGGCGAGCTGCCCGGCATCAGGGAACTCGCGCGCGAACTCGGCGGGATCGGCGCCCTCGGCATGTCGCTCACCGGGTACGGCTGCGCGGGCGCGTCGGCCGTACAGTACGGCCTCGCCTGTCTCGAACTGGAGGCCGCCGACTCGGGTATCCGGTCACTCGTCTCCGTGCAGGGCTCGCTCGCCATGTACGCGATCCACCGGTTCGGCAGCGAGGAGCAGAAGCAGGAGTGGCTGCCCCGGATGGCCTCCGGCGAGGTGATCGGCTGCTTCGGGCTCACCGAGCCCGACCACGGCTCCGACCCCGCCTCCATGCGCACCCACGCCAAGCGTGACGGCGACGACTGGATCCTCAACGGCCGCAAGATGTGGATCACCAACGGGTCCGTGGCCGGCGTGGCCGTCGTCTGGGCGCAGACCGAGGACGGCATCCGCGGGTTCGTCGTACCGACCGACCGCCCCGGCTTCTCGGCGCCCGAGATCAAGCACAAGTGGTCCCTGCGCGCCTCGGTCACCAGCGAACTCGTCATGGACGACGTACGGCTGCCCGCCACCGCCGTGCTGCCCGAGGTCACCGGCCTGCGCGGACCGCTCGGCTGTCTGTCGCACGCCCGCTACGGCATCGTCTGGGGAGCGATGGGCGCGGCGCGCAGCAGCTTCGAGGCGGCCCTGGAGTACGCGAAGACGCGGGAGCAGTTCGGGCGGCCGATCGGCGGCTTCCAGCTCACCCAGGCCAAGCTCGCCGACATGGCGGTCGAACTGCACAAGGGAATCCTGCTCGCCCACCATCTGGGGCGGCGGATGGACGCCGGCCGCCTGCGTCCCGAGCAGATCAGCTTCGGCAAGCTCAACAACGTCCGCGAGGCCATCGAGATCTGCCGTACGGCGCGGACGATCCTCGGTGCCAACGGGATCTCCCTGGAGTACCCCGTGATGCGGCACGCGACCAACCTCGAGTCGGTGCTCACCTACGAGGGCACCGTCGAGATGCACCAGCTCGTGCTGGGCAAGGCGCTCACCGGGCTCGACGCCTTCCGCTGACCCCTCGGGGCCGAGGCAGGGCCGGTGAGCGGCCCTGCCTCAGCTCTGGTTGAAGAAGCCGTCCTCGCGGCGCGCCGCCGGCTCACCGCTGATGATCTCCGTGTTCGCGGGGGTCAGCAGGAAGACCCGGTTGGCGACCCGCTCGATCGTGCCCCGCAGGCCGAAGGTCAGCCCGGCCGCGAAGTCCACCACGCGCTTGGCGTCGGCGGGCTCCATCACCGTGAGGTTCATGATGACCGGGACCCCGTCCCGGAACAGCTCGCCGATCGCGCGGGCGTCCCGGAAGCTGTCCGGGGTGACCGTGCCGATCCGGCGGCCCTTCTCCTCGGCCGTGTCCGTGGCCACCTTCACCCGCGGGTCTGTGACCCAGGCGTCCCCGGACTCGGCGCCCTCGGAGTAGTCGTCGTCGTAGTAGCGCTCGTCATCGTTGTCGTCGACGAGGCCGAGCCACGCACTCGCCTTGCGTACCGATCCCATGGACGCCTCCTCTCACAGCAGTCCTTCTTGCTTCCGCATCCCTATGGTCATCCATGATGCGGACGGCGCGCCAAGTGGATAGACGCCGCGCGGGGGGTTTGTGACGGTACTGGTGCAGAGACGATCCGTCGAGAGTCCTTGTGTCCCAAGGGTCTTGACTCGTACGGCTGCTGACTGTGAGTGAAATATGATTGTCGGGCGCGGATGGGTGATGCACGGAGCGTACGGGTGAATGAACGTCAGTTCTTCAGCTCCGGCGGGCTGATCCGGGACTCGGCGATCGACGAGCCCGTCGTTCCCCACTTCTTCAGAATCCTGCCGTACGTGCCGTCGGCGATCAGCCGGTTCACCGCCGCCCGGAAGGCCGGGGCCAGCCTCGTGCCCTTCTTGAAGGCGAAGCCGACGTCCAGGCGGTGGTACTCGTTGAGGAACTTCAGGCCCTGCTGGTGGGCCACGGCGTAGCGCAGGCCGTTGATCGTGGACATCACGACGTCGCTGCGGCCCTGCTGCAGGGAGGACCAGATCGCGCCCTCCTCGGAGTACGTCTGCACCTGGTACGCCTTCTTGCCCGCGTCGGCGCACACGTGCTTGTTCTCCTCCAGCGTGGCCTCGAAGGTCGTACCGGCACTGGTGGCCACATCAAGGCCGCACAGTTGCCCGAGGCCGGTGATTCTGGACAGCTTGCTGTCCTTGCGGGTGGCGAAGCCCTGGCCGTCGTTGACGTAGGTGACGAAGTCGATGGTCCTGCGGCGTTCGTCGGTGACACCGAAGTTGCTCGCCCCGAAGTCGTACTTGCCGCTGTCCAGGGCGGGCAGGATCGCCTCGAAGCTCGCCTGCTCCACCTTGAGCCCGATGCCGAGCACCTTGGCGACCGCTCTGGTGAAGTCGACGTCCTGGCCGGTCAGGGTCTTGCCGTCGTTCAGGTAGGTGGTGCCGGGCGGGGTGCCGCCGACGCTGACCGCGACGGTGAGACTCGTGACGCCCGCCGGCAGCAACTTCGCCGCCGCGTCGTCCTTCCTGACGGCGGAGACCACGTCCGTGGTGGGCACCTTGCCGGACCCGGCCGCCGCGTCGGCGGCCGCTGCCCCGCCCGGGCCGCCGGACCCGGAGCCGCAGGCGGTGAGCAGCAGGGCGGCCGACGTGATGGCGGCGAAGGGCAGGAAGAGGCGACGGGCAGGCGTATGCATCGAGCGGTCTCCTGGGAGCGGAAGGCGTGAAGAGGCGCGAGGGGAGGGGTGCGCGTGTGAAGGCGAAGGAGAAAGAGGGCTGAAGAGAAGGACAGCCGAGGAGAAGGAGAAAGCAGGGAGAGCGCATGGGCCCGCTCATGGGCGGGCGCGCAGGGGGGTCAGCTCAACAGGAGGAGGACCACACGCGACCGAAGTCGATGTGGGAGCGGGTGACCAGCCACTGCTGTGGATGCATGGGGCAAGTGGAACAGGCATCCGGTTCTGCGTCAACTGAGTTGAGACGTACGGCTCACAGTGTGGACGGCCTTGACAGCGCCGGGAAACGCCCACGTACTCTCGACGAACGGCCCTGCTGAGGGGCTCGGCCGTAAGCGCGCCGCACGGCGCGCCCGTGTGAAGGCACCCACCGTCACGGAGCCTTCCCATGTCTTCCGACACCCTCGCCAAAGTCCCCGCCGCACCGGAGATTCCCGGGCCCGCGGACGCCCTGACGATCGTCCCGCGGCGCCGGCTCGGCCAGTGGACGGCGGCCGTCGCCCTCCTGGTGCTGCTCGGGCTCGCCGTCAACTCGGTGCTGCGCAACCAGGCGTTCCAGTGGAACGTCGTCGCCGACTACTTCACCTCGGACTCCGTCCTGCGCGGACTGTGGCTCACCCTGTGGCTGACCGCCGTCGTCATGGTCCTCGGCTTCGCCCTCGGAGCCCTGCTCGCCGGCTTCCGGCTCTCCGCCAACCCCGTTCTACGGGTGGTCAGTTGGGGATACGTCTGGCTCTTCCGGTCGATCCCGATCCTGGTGCAGCTGCTGCTCTGGTTCAACATCGGCGCGCTGTACCCGCAGATCCTCGGGGTGAAGACCGTCGACCTGCTCAGCCCGGTCGCGGTGGCCGTGATCGGCCTCACCCTGCACGAGGCCGCCTACGCCGCCGAGGTCGTCCGGGGCGGCATCCTCTCGGTCGACCGCGGGCAGATCGAGGCCGCCCAGGCGCTCGGCCTGAGCCGGTGGCGGCGCCGGCGGCGGATCGTGCTGCCGCAGGCCATGCGCTCCATCGTGCCGCCCGCCGGGAACATGCTGATCGGCGCCCTCAAAGGCACCTCGATCGTCAGCGTCATCGCCGTCAACGACCTGCTGTTCTCGACCCAGTTGATCTACCACCGCACCTACCAGGTCATCCCGCTGCTGATGGTCGCCACCCTCTGGTACACCATCGTCACCTCGGTCCTCGGCGTCGGGCAGTACTACGTCGAGAAGCACTACGCGCGCGGGACGGAGTCCGCCCGATGAGGCCGCAGCTGGTGATCGTCGGAGCCGGTCCGCGGGGGACCGGACTCCTCGAACGGATCGCCGCCAACGCACCCGAGCTGTACGCCGGTCCGGGCCTCGACATCCATCTGGTCGACCCTCATCCGCCGGGCGGCGGACGCATCTGGCGCGCGGCCCAGTCGCCGCTCCTGTGGATGAACTCGCACGCCGAGGACGTCACCATGTTCACCGACGAGACGGTGCAGATGGCCGGCCCGGTGCGGGAGGGGCCCACCCTGCACGAATGGGCGCGGCTGGACGGCCGCACCTTCGCCGGCCGGCAGCTCCAGGGCAGCTATCTGAGCTGGGTGTACGAGCGGGCCGTCGCCGAGCTGCCCCCGGGGGTCACCGTCCACCACCATCCCCGGCGCGCCCTGCGGGTGTCCGGCTCGCGCGAAGGGCGCCAGCAGGTGTGGCTGGAGGGCCGTCCGCGTCCCCTGCTCGCCGACCTGGTCGTCCTCGCCCTCGGGCACCTCGACTCGGAGCCCGACCCGGACCTGGCCGAGCCGGCCGCGTACGCGCGGGAACACGGCCTGGTCCACCTGCCGCCCGACTTCACCGCCGACAGCGACCTGTCCCCGCTGAAGGCCGGCGAACCCGTCCTGGTACGCGGCTTCGGACTGGCCTTCGTCGACCTGATGGTGCTGCTCACCGAGGGGCGGGGCGGGCGCTACGAGGGTGACACCTACGTCCCCTCGGGCCGTGAGCCGGTGCTCTACGTCGGCTCGCGGCGCGGAGTGCCGTACCACGCGAAGATCGGCTACGACTGGACCGGCCCCAGGCCCGCGCTGCCCCGCTTCCTCGGCCCGCCCGAGGTCGAGGCGCTGCTGGCCAGGCCGGGCGGCTTCGACTTCCGGCGCGATGTGTGGCCACTGGTGGAGAAGGAGCTGGGCTTCGCCCACTACCACCGGCTGTTCACCGCCCACGCCGAGCGTACGGCGATGACCTGGGCCGACTTCGAGGAGAGGTACGCGGCCGCCGCCGACCCGGCCGAGACCGCGGCGCTCGTCGCCACCGCCGTACCCGACCCGGCGGACCGCCTCGACCTCGCCGCGCTCGACCACCCGCTCGACGGGGTGCGGTACGCCTCGCACGAGGAGTTCCAGGAGGGCCTGCGCGGCTACGTCGAGAGTGACCTGAGCCGTCGTCACGATCCGGCGCACAGCGCCGACCTGGGAGTCTTCCTCGGGCTGCTGTCCGTCTACGGGCAACTGGTGCGGCTCGGGAACATCGGTCCCTGGTGGCACGGCTTCTTCAGCTACCTGGCGTCCGGGCCGCCCGGCCCCCGGCTGCGGCAGTTGCTCGCCCTGTCCCGGGCCGGGATCCTGCGGTTCGTCGGCGCCGACATGACCGTCACCGCCGAGGACGGGGTGTTCCGGGCCTCCAGTCCCACCGTGCCGGGACACTCCGTCGAGGCGCGGGCGCTGGTGGAGGCCCGGCTGCCCGAGCCGACCGTGGGACGGGCCCGCGACACCCTGCTGCGGGAGCTGCACGCCGAGGGGGCCGCCGAGACCCCCGGCGGGCTGCTGCGCGTCGACCCCGCCGACGGCCGGATCCTCGACGGGGCCGGCCGGCCGCATCCACGGCGGTTCGCGCTCGGCCCGTTCACCGACGCCCGCACGCCCGGCGTCTTCACCCGGCCGCGCACCGGCGGGCCCGCGTTCCGGCAGAACGACGCGACGGCGCGGGCCGCGCTGGCCTTCCTGGGTGCCTCACTTGTCAAGGAGTTCGCGCGATGAGCGTCATGGTCGACATCAGGTCGGTGCACAAGGCCTTCGGCTCGCTTGACGTCCTCAAGGGCATCGACCTGCAGGTGCGGGCAGGCGAGGTCACCGTCGTCCTCGGCCCCTCCGGTTCCGGCAAGTCCACACTGCTGCGCACCGTCAACCACCTGGAGAAGGTGGACCGGGGCACGATCAGCGTGGACGGCTCGCTGATCGGCTACCGGAAGAGCGGCGACAAGCTGTACGAACTGCCCGAGCGCGAGGTGCTGAAGCAGCGCACACACATCGGCTTCGTCTTCCAGAACTTCAACCTTTTTCCGCACCTCACCGTCCTCGACAACGTCATCGAGGCACCGGTGTCCGCGCTGAAGCGGCCCCGGAAGGAGGCCGTGGAGCGGGCACGCCGGCTGCTGGAGCGGGTGGGGCTCGCCGACAGGGCCGACGCCTACCCCCGGCAGCTGTCCGGCGGTCAGCAGCAGCGGGTCGCCATCGCGCGGGCGCTCGCGCTGGAGCCGAAGCTGCTGCTGTTCGACGAGCCGACCTCGGCGCTGGATCCCGAGCTGGTCGGTGAAGTCCTGGACGTCATCCGGGACTTGGCGCACCAGGGCACCACGATGATCGTCGTCACGCACGAGATCGCCTTCGCCCGCGAGGTCGCCGACACGGTGGTGTTCATGGCCGACGGGAAGGTCGTCGAGGCCGGGCCGCCGGACGAGGTGCTGGGCGCTCCGCAGGAGGAGCGGACTCGGGCGTTCCTGGCGAAGGTGCTGTGAGGGAGGGAGTGGTGGCCATTGGTTACGGTGCCGTGAGCAGGCGGTACGGGCGTGGGCTGTTGCATCTCGCCGCCGCCGTCGATCAGCGGGGCTCGCTCGACGCCGCCTCCTGTGCAGAGCTGGCGCAGCTCGCCGAGCGCGGTGGGCTCGACTTCGTGACGCTGGACGACTCATCCGCATACCCAGGGTTCGATGTGCGCTCGGCACCTGAGGTGCGCCCGGGGGCCGATGTGCGCCTGGCGCCCGAGGTGCGCCCCGGGTCCGATGCGCGCCCGGCACCCGAGGCGAGCCCCGGGTCCGACGTGTGCCCCGGGTCCGACGCACTCGCCGTGCTGTCGCGCGTGGCGTCCGCCACCCGGCGGATCGGGCTGGTCCCGGCCGTCGCCACCGCGCACACCGAGCCCTTCCGGGTCCGGTCCGCCCTCGCCTCCCTCGACCGGGCAGGCCGCGGCAGGGCCGGTTGGCGGATCGACGTGTCCACCACGGAGGACGAGGCCCGCCTCTCCGGGCGAAGGCATGCCGCCCCGGCCGAGTTGCTGTGGCAGGAGGCGGGCGAAGTCGCCGAGGAGGTCGAGCGGTTGTGGGACAGCGGGGAGGACGGCATGCGGCGCCGAGACCCTGAGCTGCCCCGGCCTCCGCAGCGCCGCCACCCCACCCTCGTGGTCGACGCCACCGCGGGACCGGCCCGTTCCACCGCGGCGCGGTACGCCGACGTGGCCCTGGTCCGGGTCGCCGATCCCGCACAGGCCGGCGCCTTGCGCAGACAACTACGCGATCAGGCGGAGGAGTTCGGCAGGAATCCGGGTGCCCTGCGCGTCCTGGTGAGCCTGCTCGTCGACCTCGGCGACGGCGAGTACGCGGCCGAGCCCGGGCACGGCGGAGGCGGGCCCCGGCCCACCGCGCAGGGTCCGCTGTACCGGGGCGGTCCCGTCGACCTCGCGGAGCTGATCGCCGCCTGGCACGCGGCGGACGTCACCGACGGCTTCCACCTCGTGCCCGTCGAACCGCGCCGTGACCTGGAGCGGCTGGTCAACGGCACGGTGGCGCTGCTCCAGCACCGCGGCCTGTTCCGCACCTTCTATCCGGGCAGCACCCTGCGGGAGCACCTGGGCCTGGACCAGTACGCACGGAATACCGGGGCACAACCCCGTGCTCACACCTCGGGCTGCCCGACCCGCCGTGGGACGGTCGGGCGCGTATGAAAGGAACGGATCGTATGACCGGCGACGCACCGGACGCATGGAAGCAGTGGCACGAGCAGCGCGTGGAGAGGATATCGGCGCCCCATGGGCCGCTCGCGCTGACCGCCACGCACTGGATCGAGGACCATCCGGAGGGGCGACTTCCGGACATTCCCGGGACGTGGGTGGCGGATGGTGACGGGGTGGTGCTCGCCGCCGCCGAGAGCGACGGGCTGACCCTGGACGGCCGGCCCTTCGCCGGGGAGGTCCACCTCGCGGCCGACCTCGGGCCGGAGGGCGAGTCGCGGGTCGCGCTGGGTGCGAAGCGGCTGGTCGTGCTGGTCCGCGAGGACGTGTGGGGGGTGCGGGTCTACGATCCCGCCGCCGAGGCCCGCCGCGCCTTCCAGGGCATCGAGGCCACCCCGTACGACCCGCGCTGGTCGGTGCCGGGGCGCTTCACGCCGTACGACGACACACGCACCGTGCGGGTCGGCAACGCGGACGGACGGGAGCGCGGGCTCGCCCTCGCGGGGGAACTCGCCTTCACCCTGGCCGGAAGCGATCTCACGCTCCAGGTCGCGCAGCAGGGCGACGGCCGGCTGTGGGCGGTGTTCGGCGACGCCACCGGCGGCGACACCAGCTTCCGCTTCCGGTTCCTGTTCCCGCAGGCACCGGACGCCGAGGGCCGTACCACGGTCGACTTCAACCGCGCCCAGCTCCCGCCGTGCGCCTTCGCCGATCACTTCATCTGCCCCTTCCCGCCGCCGGGCAACCGGCTGGACGTGGCGATCGAGGCGGGGGAGCGCGTCCTGAGCTGACGTCAGGGGGGTGGTGTGGACGGGTGGTTCAAATGTTGACGGCCGAAAGGCACCCTTGTGCCTACCGGCCGTTCGGCCGAATACTCCCCCTCAGCGCTTGTCAGGGGCATGCGTGTTCGGAACCCAGGACCGGTCCCTGGCTGCGCCTCACGGGCCCCGACCCCACGCGGGCCCCCGACTTCCCCTGGGAGGGAACGAAACGTGAGGATCAAGCGCACCACTCCCCGCAGCGGTATCGCAAGACGGACCCGGCTGATCGCCGTGGCCACCGGCTTCCTGGCCGCGGCCGCGTTCGCCGCCCCCACCGCGAACGCCAGCGACGCCCACACGTTCAGCGCCACCCAGCTCACCAAGGCGAGCGACTCCGTCCTCAAGGCCGACATCGCCGGCACGGCCTGGGCGGTGGACGCCAGGACCAACCGTGTCGTCGTCACCGTCGACAGCACGGTCTCCAGGGCCGAGATCGCCAAGATCAAGCGGCAGGCCGGCGCCGACGCGAGCGCGCTGACCATCAAGCACACGTCCGGCAAGTTCAACAAGCTGATCAGCGGCGGCGACGCCATCTACGGCGGCTCCTACCGCTGCTCGCTCGGCTTCAACGTGCGCAGCGGCAACACGTACTACTTCCTGACCGCGGGTCACTGCGGTGAGGTCGCCTCGACCTGGTACAGCAACTCCGGCCACACCACGACGCTGGGCACGAACGTCGGCTACAGCTTCCCGGGCAACGACTTCGCGCTGGTGCGCTACACCAACTCCTCGATCGCGCACCCGAGTGCCGTGGGCAGCCAGACCATCAGCAGTGCGGCCACCCCGTCCGTGGGCACGACCGTCTACCGGCGTGGTTCCACCACCGGTACGCACAGCGGGCGGGTCACCGCGCTGAACGCGACCGTCAACTACGGCAGCGGTGACATCGTCTACGGCCTGATCCAGACCACGGTCTGCGCCGAGGGAGGCGACAGCGGCGGTCCGCTCTACGCGGGCAGCGTGGCCTACGGTCTGACCTCCGGCGGCAGCGGCAACTGCACCTCCGGCGGTACGACGTTCTTCCAGCCGGTGACCGAGGCGCTGAGCTACTACGGTGTGACCCTTCCCTGATCCAGGATTGAGGGCCGAGGATCGGCTTCGGCTTCGGCTCGGCGAGCCCCCGCGCGGGTTGCGTGCGGGGGCTCGTTCCTGTCCGGGGAAGGTTGCATTCCGGCCAGGGGCAACCGTCACTGTCCGCCGACTGGTTACTCGCACGTAGTGTTTGCAGTGCGAATTCCCTGGGGTGACCGTCGCGCGCCCAAGTCGGCCGGGGCGTGCGGTCACTTGGTGCGCGCGTCCTGAAGTCGACCTTGTGTGCTCCCTGTGCGGTTCGGAAGAGTGGGCGCCCGTCAACCAGCCTTCCGGCCCTCGAGGTCCCCACAACCTCCCGGGCCGACCCCCCACAGGAGGACGTGAGTTGCAGCACCGACGCATACCCGGGCGGCGGGCCGTCGTGACCGGCGCGGGAATCGCCGCACTGGTCGCCGCGGGTGTCACCTTCCAGACTGCGAACGCCAGCGAGCCCGCCAAGTCCGCCCCGGAAGCGCGGGTTCTGTCCGTTCCGGCGGCCGGAAAGCTCGCCTCGGCGCTGGTCGAGGACCTCGGGTCCGACGCCGCGGGCAGCTACTACGACGCCCGGACCAAGAGCCTCGTCGTCAACGTGCTCGACGCCACCGCCGCCAAGTCCGTCCGGGCGGCCGGCGCCAAGGCCAGAATCGTCGCCCACTCGCTGGCCGAACTCGACGGTGCCCGGGCGGTGTTGAAGAAGGACGCCACCATTCCCGGCACCTCGTGGGCGACCGACCCGGTCACCGACAAGGTCGTCGTCACCGCGGACAGGACGGTGTCCGCGGGCGAGTGGGCGAAGCTCGGCAAGGTCGTCGACGGGCTCGGGGCCAAGGCCGAACTGAAGCGGTCGAAGGGTGAGTTCAAGGCCTTCATCGCCGGTGGTGACGCCATCACGGGGTCGGGTGGGCGTTGCTCGCTCGGCTTCAACGTGGTCAAGGACGGGCAGCCGTACTTCCTGACCGCGGGGCACTGCACCGAGGCCATCTCCACCTGGTCGGACTCCTCCGGCAACGTCATCGGCAAGAACGCGCAGTCCAGCTTCCCGGGCAACGACTTCGGGCTGGTCAAGTACACCTCGGGCGTGGATCACCCGAGCGAGGTCGACCTCTACAACGGGTCCGCCCGGCGGATCACCGGCGCGGCCGAGGCCACCGTCGGTATGAAGGTCACCCGGAGCGGCTCGACCACCAAGCTGCACGACGGCACGGTCACCGGGCTGAACGCCACCGTCAACTACTCGGAGGGCACCGTCAGCGGTCTGATCCAGACCGATGTGTGCGCCGAGCCCGGCGACAGCGGTGGCTCGCTGTTCTCCGGCAGCAGCGCGATCGGGCTGACTTCCGGCGGCAGCGGTGACTGCACCTCCGGTGGCCAGACCTTCTTCCAGCCGGTCACCGAGGCGCTCTCGGCCACGGGGGCGCAGATCGGCTGACGCCCCGGCTTCCGCTTCGACGAGTCCCGTCCCGTGTGTGGGGCGGGGCTCGCTGTCTCGTGCCTGCGGCGGCCCGCTCGGGTGCGGTCCTCGGTGGCATCCGTGCAGGTGAGAGGCGCTCGAACGGATGTCGCACACTTGTTCGGGAATGAGGGTATGGTGGGGGTGGGAACAGATGTTCGAGAGTCGTTCGGGGCTCACGAGTGCGGGAGGTGCGTGTGCCGGGCTTCGCGCATCTGCACACCGTCTCCGGGTTCTCCCTGCGGTACGGGGCCTCGCACCCGGAGCGGCTGGCCGAGCGTGCCTCGGAGCGGGGCATGGACGCTCTCGCCCTCACCGATCGCGACACCCTTGCGGGCGCGGTGCGGTTCGCCAAGGCGTGCGCCAAGGCCGGGGTCCGTCCGCTGTTCGGTGTGAATCTCGCGGTGGGCGAGCCGGTGGTCGCGCGGCGTGAGCGGCGGCGGGCTCCGGTGCGCGGTGGTGCCTTTGTCGACGAGTCGGCAGCGCGGGTGACCTTCCTCGCCCGGGACGGTGCCCGTGGCTGGGCCGATCTGTGCGGGATCGTCACGGCGGCGCACGAGGGCGAGGGCGCGCCGTTGCTGCCCTGGGACGGCAATCACGGCGACGGTTTGAGTGTGCTGCTGGGGCCCGGCTCCGATGTGGGGCGCGCCCTTGCCGCGGGGCGTCCCGACCGGGCCGCGAAACTGCTCGTTCCCTGGCGTGAGGTCTACGGTGACGCGCTGCGCCTGGAGGCCGTCTGGCACGGTCGTGAAGGTGCGGGGCCCGGCTCTCTGCGGCTGGCCGCCCGTACGGTCGGCTTCGCCGCCGAGCAGCAGGTCCGGCCCGTGCTCAGCAACGCGGTGCGGTACGCCGATCCCGGTCAGGGGCCGGTCGCCGACGTACTGGATGCCGCTCGTCGGCTGGTTCCGATCGATCCTCGTAAGGAGCTGGACTCGGGTGAGGCCTGGCTGAAGGACGCGCAGGCCATGCTGCGGGTCGCCGAGCGAGTGGTGGAGGCGGCCGGCTACCGGCGCGACACCGCTCACCGGCTGCTGGAGCAGACCCGGGCCACGGCCGCCGAGTGCCTGGTCGATCCCGAGGACGACCTCGGCATGGGGAGCATTCATTTCCCCGAGGCGCATCTGGTCGGTGCCGGGCGTCGTACCGCCCAGCGGGCGCTCGCCTCGCGGGCCGCCGCGGGCATGGTGCTGCGCGGCTATGCCGACCGCGGGGAGTACTGGGCGCGGATGCACGACGAGCTGGACGTCATCGCCCATCACGGCTTCGCCTCCTATTTCCTGACGGTCGCCCAAGTGGTGGACGACGTGAGGGGCATGGGGATCCGGGTGGCCGCCCGCGGGTCCGGTGCCGGTTCCCTCGTCAATCATCTGCTCGGGATCGCGCACGCCGATCCGGTCGAGCACGGGCTGCTGATGGAGCGCTTCCTGTCCGAGCGCCGCCTCGCCCTGCCCGACATCGACATCGACGTGGAGTCGGCACGCAGGCTGGAGGTCTACCGCGCGATCATCGGCCGGTTCGGCACCGAGCGGGTCGCGACCGTCGCCATGCCGGAGACCTATCGGGTGCGGCACGCGATTCGTGATGTCGGGGCCGCCCTGTCCATGGACCCCGCCGACATCGACCGCATCGCCAAGTCCTTCCCGCACATCCGGGCCCGGGACGCCCGTGCCGCGCTGGAGGAGCTGCCCGAGCTGAAGCGGCTGGCGGGGGAGCTTCAGCGGGAAGGCGCGCACTACGGCAGGATGTGGGAGCTGGTCGAGGCCCTCGACGCCCTGCCGCGCGGAATCGCCATGCATCCGTGCGGGGTGCTCCTGTCCGATGCCTCGCTGCTCGCCCGTACGTCGGTCGTGCCGACCAGCGGCGAGGGGTTCCCCATGTCGCAGTTCGACAAGGAGGACGTGGAGGACCTCGGGCTGCTCAAGCTGGACGTGCTGGGCGTACGGATGCAGTCGGCCATGGCGCACGCGGTCGCCGAGGTGGAGCGGGCGACGGGGGAGCGGATCGATCTCGATGCCGTGCCGGGGGGCGACCCGGCGACGTATCGGCTGATCCGGTCCGCCGAGACCCTGGGGTGCTTCCAGATCGAGTCGCCCGGGCAGCGGGATCTGGTGGGGCGGCTCCAGCCGGCCACCTTTCACGACCTGGTCGTCGACATCTCGCTGTTCCGGCCGGGGCCGGTCGCCGCCGACATGGTGCGGCCGTTCGTCGAGGCACGGCACGGGCGGGCGCCGATCCGGTATCCGCACCCGGATCTGGAGGGGCCGCTGAAGGAGACGTACGGGGTCGTCGTCTTCCACGAGCAGATCATCCACATCGTCGACATCATGACCGGCTGCGGCCGGGCCGAGGCGGACGCGGTGCGGCGCGGGCTGTCCGACCCGGAGTCGCAGGGGCGGATCCGGGTCTGGTTCGCGCAGCAGGCGGCGGCCAACGGGTATGACGCGGAAACGATTCAGCGAACCTGGGAGATCGTCGAGGCGTTCGGGTCGTACGGCTTCTGCAAGGCGCATGCGGTCGCCTTCGCCGTGCCGACGTACCAGTCGGCGTGGCTGAAGGCCCATCACCAGGCGGCCTTCTACGCCGGGCTGCTCACGCATGATCCCGGGATGTATCCGAAGCGGCTGCTGCTGGCGGACGCGCGGCGGCGCGGGGTGCCGATCCTGCCGTTGGACGTGAACGTGTCCGGCGTGGCACACAGGATCGAACTGGTGTCTGAATCAGGAGTGTGGGGGCTGCGGCTCGCGCTCTCCGACGTGTACGGCATCGGCGAGGCCGAGGCGAAGCGGATCGCGGACGCGCAGCCGTACGCCTCGCTGCTCGACTTCTGGGAGCGGGCGCGGCCGAGCCGTCCCCTCGCCCAGCGGCTCGCGCAGGTGGGCGCGTTGGACGCCTTCGGCGCCAACCGGCGGGATCTGCAGCTGCATCTGACCGAGCTGCACCGGGGTGCCCGGGGCGGGGGCGGCGGTCAGCTCCCCCTGGCCGGTGGCAGGGAGACGGCCTCGGCCGGGCTGCCCGACCTGACCTCGGCGGAGCGGCTCAGCGCCGAGCTGGGCGTGCTGTCCATGGACGCCTCGCGCAATCTGATGGACGACCACCGGGAGTTCCTCGAGGAGCTGGGCGTGGTGTCCGCGCGTCGGCTGCGCGAGGCCCGGCACGGGGAGACGGTGCTGGTCGCGGGAGCCAAGGCGGCCACCCAGACCCCGCCGATCCGGTCCGGCAAGCGGGTCATCTTCAGCACGCTGGACGACGGCACGGGCCTGGTCGACCTCGCCTTCTTCGACGACTCGCACGACGCCTGCGCGCACACCGTCTTCCACTCCTGGCTGCTGCTGGTGCGCGGGGTGGTGCAGCGGCGCGGCCCGCGCAGTCTGAGCGTGGTGGGCTCCGCCGCCTGGAACCTCGCCGAACTGGTCGAACTGCGCACCGAGGGCGGTCTCGACGAGGTGGCCGCCCGGCTGGCCGAGCCCGTTCGGGAGAGCGCGGACGGGGAGGACCCGACGGGCGGCCGCCGGATCCATCTGCCGACCGGGTACGAGATGCATCCGTGGGCCGACCTGCGGCCCGCGGGTCAGGAGGCTCCACAAGGGCCTTCAGCGGTACGGAAGTTGTGGCACCAGAGTCCGGGGAGTGCGGGATGACCATCCTCTGCGTACGTTTCCAGCTGCCGCCGATGTGCGAGGCGGCCCTGCCCGGGCTGCTCGGGCTGCTGGAGGAGTTCACCCCGGTCGTGGAGGCCCTGCCCCCGGACGGGGCGCTGGCCGATCTCCGCGGCGCCGAGCGGTACTTCGGGCGCAGCGCCGTGGAGCTGGCCTCGGTGATCCGGGTCCGGGCCCTCGCGCTGTACGGCGTCGACTGCGTGATCGGCGCCGGACCGGGGCCGATGCTGGCCCGCGTGGCGCTGCGCGACGCCCGTCCCGGGGTGACCTGCGCCGTGCCCGAGGAGCCGGACGCCGTCGCGGACTTCCTTGCCGGGCGGCCCGTGTCCGTGCTGCCCGGCGTCGGTACGGCGACCGCCCGCACCCTGTGCGAATACGGCCTGGACACGCTGGGGCTGGTCGCCGCCGCGCCCCTGTCCACGCTGCAGCGGCTGATCGGCGCGAAGGCGGGGCGCGAGCTGCGCGAGAAGGCGAGCGGCATCGACCGGGGGCGGGTCGCGCCGAACGCCGTCTCCCTGCCCCACTCCCGGCTTCGCTCCGGCGGGGGGACCACCGTCCTCGCCGCCGGCCGCTCCTTCGACCTCGACGAGCTGGACGCGGGCCGGCACCGCACGGCACTGCTGTCCGCCACCGAGGAACTCGGGGCCCGGCTGCGTGCGGGGGACAAGGTCTGCCGCACCCTGACCCTCACCGTCCGCTACGCCGACCGCTCCTCGACCACCCGCAGCCGCGCCCTCGAGGAACCGACCGCACACTCGGCGGCCCTGACGAGGACGGCCTACGGCATGTACGAGGCGCTCGGCCTCCAGCGCGCCCGGGTCCGCGCGCTCACCCTGCGCGCCGAGGGTCTGGCCCCCGCCGGCCAGGCCTCCTACCAGCTCACCTTCGACCCCGTGGACGAGAAGGTCCGCCGCATCGAGGAGGTCGCGGACCGGGCCCGGGCGAAGTTCGGGCCACGGGCCGTGATGCCGGGGGCGCTGGCGGCGTAAACACCCCTGCGGTGGCGTCAGTTGGCCCACGGCGGGGTGATGACCGTGCCGTCGGCCAGCTCCGCCGTGAGGCCGACGGAGGTGGTGACCCAGGAGATTGCGGTGTGGTCGGTGGGGTTCCGCACGGCCAGGGTCGCGCCGGAGTTGATGATCACCGTGTCGCCGGCGGAGATCCGCTCGGTGCGGCCGTCCAGGGTGATCAGCAGTTCGCCGACGAGCAGGTGGAAGATCTCCTCCCGGCTGACGGTGTGGGCGGGTGCATCGGTCCCCGCGGGGATCTCGCCCCGCCAGGCGCAGAGTTCCTTGCTCCCGGTCAGGGGTGTTGCGTACGAGACGAAGCGGGCGCCGTGGATCTCGTGGGTCACGGCCTCGGACGAGCGGACGACTGGCAAGGTGGTCTCCGATTCATTTGGTCAAGCTACTTGACTACATAGTCAAGCAGCTTGACCAATCCGTCAAGGGTGTTTCAATGCCTGTGTGCAGAACTCCGAAGCCATGGCCCTGTCCGCAGCCCTGCTCGCCGTCGCGGGCGACCTCACGCAACGCATCCATGACGGCGTCGTGGCCCGCGGCTTCACGGACCTCCGGCCGGCTCACGGCTTCGCCTTCGCGCGGCTCGCGCCCGACGGTGCCACCGTCACCGACCTCGCCGCACACCTCGGGGTGACCAAGCAGGCCGCCAGTCAGCTGGTGGACGAGATCGTACGCAAGGGGTACGTCGAGCGGCGCCCGCATCCCGAGGACGCGCGGGCCCGGCTCGTCGTGCTCACCGAGCAGGGCTGGGCCTGCACCCGGGCCGCGGAAGAGGCGGCCGCCGAGGTCGTGAGCGCGTGGGTCGAACTGCTGGGCGAGGGTGAAGTGCGGGCGTTGCGGGAGCGTTTGACGCGGATCGCGCCCTACGGTCCGATCAGGCCTGCCTGGTGACGGTTCATCGACCGCTGGACCAGTCCCTGGTTACCACTGGAAGTTTTTACTGACGCGTAACTTCACAGCTGCACTACTCGCCCGTAACTTGACGAGTGAACAGCATCCTCGTGATCCGGATCACAGGGTTAGGCCGTCGCACCTCCCTTGAGCCGCAAGGAGATCACACGATGCTGCCCTGGAAGCGAGTGCTCAGACCCCTCGCAGCGCTGCTCCTGACCGCCGCCGTGGCCGCCGTCCCCGCCGCCACCGCGCACGCCGCCGACGCCGCTCCCAGCAGTGGCTGGAACGACTATTCCTGCAAGCCCTCCGCCGACCATCCCCGCCCGGTGATCCTGGTCCACGGGACCCTGGGCAACTCCATCGACAACTGGCTGTCCCTCGCACCGTATCTGAAGACCCGCGGATACTGCGTCTACTCCCTCGACTACGGTCAGCTGCCCGGCGTCCCGCTCTTCTACGGACTCGGCCCCATCGACAAGTCGGCCGAGCAGCTGTCCGCCTTCGTCGACAAGGTGCTCTCCGCGACCGGGGCCGGCAAGGCCGACCTGGTCGGGCACTCCCAGGGCGGCATGATGCCCCGCTACTACCTGAAGTTCCTCGGCGGATCCGCCAAGGTGAACTCCCTCGTCGGCCTGGCACCCGACAATCACGGCACCAACCTGGACGGCCTCACCAACCTGCTGCCGTACTTCCCCGGCGCCGAGGACCTGATCAAGGCCACCACCCCCGGCCTCGCCGACCAGATCGCCGGCTCCGCCTTCCTCACCAAGCTCAACGCGGGCGGCGACACCGTCCCCGGAGTGCACTACACGGTCATCGCCACCAAGTACGACGAGGTGGCCACACCCTGGCGCGACCAGTACCTGAGCGGCTCGGACGTCCACAACGTCCTGCTCCAGGACCTGTGCCCGCTCGACCTCTCCGAGCACGTGGCGATCGGCCTCTTCGACCGGATCGCCTTCCACGAGGTGGCCAACGCCCTCGACCCGGCCCACGCCAAGGCCACCACCTGCGCGTCGGCCTTCAGCTGACGCGTCGCCGGGGCCTGTCCGACCTGAGCCGCCGGACAGGCCCCGGAGTTCTGGATCACCGCACGTGGCGGCCGCCCGTGGCACGCCGTCGCACCGACATGAACAGCGCCGCCGAACCCAGCGCCAGCGCCGCCGCCCCGCCGATCGCCACGTACGTGGTGCCGGTGGAGGCACCGGTCTCGGCGAGGTTCTCCGAAGTCCCGGCGGCCTTCGGCTCGTTGGCCGGGGCAGCCGGGGACACGGAGGCCGCGGTGGCCGGCTCCGCGGACGTGCTCGCGTCGTCGTCCCCGTGCCCGTGGTGCTCGATCGTCGACTTGTCGGTACCGTCCGCGATCTGCTCGTCGGAGGGCGCGGAGGCGCTCGGAGCGGGGGTGGTGCCGCCCGCCGAACCGCCGCCGAAGTCGACGTCGGAGCAGGAGTAGAAGGCCTCCGGGCTGTCCGAGCGCTGCCAGACCGCGTACAGCAGCTGCTTGCCCGAGCGCTCGGGAAGGGTGCCCGAGAAGGTGTAGAAGCCGCCCGCGGGGACCGGGTCGGTGGCCGTCGCGGCCGGGTGCTCCAGATCCAGGTCCCCCCAGGCCAGCGGCTTCGCCGGGTCGTAGCCGGGCTTGGTGACGTAGACCTTGAAGGTCCCCTTGTGCGGGGCGGTCACACGGTACTTGAAGGTGTACGACCCGCTGCGCACACTCGTCGCCGGCCAGTCCGCGCGGGCCAGGTCCAGCCCCTTGAACTCCTCGTTGTTCGCGCTGCACAGCTTGCCGTCCGGGATCAGCTCCTGGTGCCGTCCGGCGGCGTCGCCGATGCGGATGCCGTTCCAGTCGTACAGCGCCTGCGTACCACCCGCCGCGACCGCGGCCTTGCACGCGGCCGACCTGGGACTCTCCGGGCCCTCCGCGTAGCACTGCGACACCCTGCTCACCGGATCGCCCATCGAACCGTGCGCGGAGGCCGGCGCGGCGGACAGCGCGAGCGCGGCGCTGCCGAGGACGGCGACAACGGCGGCCCTGCGGCGTCGGGGTGTCCCCTGCTCGAACGAGGCCGAGAGCGTGGGGAAGGGCATGGGGAACTCCTCGGAACGGTCCTCGGGGGTGGGGTGGATCCCGTGGGGGGCGATCAGAAGCTAGCCCCAAGAAACCGTGAAATCGCCTGTTGGGGGCGGGTGACGGAGATCCTTATGGTCCCGTTAAGGCGGGGCTAACTGAGGGCTCAGGAAGGAGGGGTGGAGAGCCCCTCGGCGCCGGCTCTCGAGCAGTGCCGCTGTCCGCGGTAGTCCGCCAATGTCCGCCGTGGGACGCCTCAGTCGGCTCCCGGAACGGCTCCCGGTGGGGCGAGGTCGGCTCCGCCGACGGGCTGTGACACCCGCATGGGTGTTACAGCCGCCTGTGACCGGACAGCCCGGACACCGTCACCCTGAGCTGTCCGGGCTCTTTGTGCAGATGAGGGCCATAACTGGACAGTCGGAAACCTGGGACGCCCCTGTTCGGAGTCGCGGTGCGCGTCCGATCAGGCGCCGTCTATTCGGTCGAGCAGAGCCTGAGCCTCGACTGTGCGGCGATGGTCCGGACCGAATGAGGTCAGACAGGCACCGTGAGCAGCTACGGCCTGAAGGCGAGCTTCGGTGCCGCGGCGTAGTCCCAGGAGGGCGGTGGCTACGGCCAGCTCGATGGCGCCGGTCTCCGGGCGGCTCTCGCCCCCGGGCAGGCTGTGGCGCAGTTCTTGGGCGCGCTCCGCCTCGGCGAGGGCCTCCTCGTGGCGGGCTTGGCCGTTGAGGCTGCGTGCCAGGCCGAGCCGCAATGCCAGAGTCAGCCGGTCCGGTTCAGGACAGGCGGCCAGGGTCTCGCGGGCGCGTGCCTCGGCCTCCGGGTGGCGCTCCTGCGCGCTGAGAGCGTAGACCAGCCCGTTACTGGCGGCCCTTGCGACGTTTTGCAACTCCCCTGTACCGCGGCTCGCGGTCTGGGCGACGGCCGCACACTCTGCCTCACACTCGGCGTACTGACCGAGCGCGGCCAGCGTCTGGGCGCGGTCGGAGCGCAGTTTCAGGGTCTGCCAGTGATCAACTCCGAAAGTCTTTCCGACGGCCGGCAGCACTTCGTCGTATATGGCGAGAGCGTCGGCGTGGCGGCCCTGGGCGCCCGTCGCGTTTGCGGCGATGCTCAGTGCCAGCGGTGTGTACGTGTCATCGTGTGGCAGCGACCGGGCCACGGCACGGGCCTCGGCCACCGCCTCTGCGTAGCGCCCAGCCCTGTACAGGGCCATGGCCCGCGACACAGGGGGTTCGGTCGTTCGCTTGGCGCGCGGTCGGAAGAGTCTCATGGCCGGAGGATATGGATATTGCGCGTGGGGTTTGGCCAAGAGGCTGGAATGGTCGGCAGCTTCGGATGGGCCAGCTGACAGATCGCCACGGACCGGGCCTCACACGAGAACTCTGAGGGCCTGCCGGTCGGATATCCACCATCGGGACTCCAGCGGGGTTCTGCGTCGCAGCCGGCCCCTTGGACTCGCTGCCCAGGGCTCCGACACCCGTGTCAGCACCCCAGCTCCGCCGCGCGCTCGCACATCACCTCCACAGCGTCGGGCAGTCGAGGAAGCGGCCCGGGGTGGGCCTCCCGGATGAGCTTCACCGCGAGAAGCCGCCGACCACCCCTGATCAGCTCGTCCACCTCTTCCCGAACCACCGGCAGCAACGCATCCCAGATCGAGTTCTCCATGCGCCGATCCAAGCAACTCACCCTCTCCCACCACCACCAAATTGAACGGTACGACCGCGCGAAGACCCGCTCAGTGAGCCGGGGTATCAACGGGCGACAACCCCACCGCGGGGCCCTCACATCGGCACCCAGGGAAGCCCGTTCCTGCTTCTGTCACGCAGTCAGACACTCACCGGCCATCGCTGCCCGGTGGGCTCGCTGCTGCCAGCGGCACAGGCGCTTAGAAGATGCGGGCACATGGTGGTGTGACGTTCTGCCAACACGCCGCCGGCACCGTGGCAGGCTGCTGGGTGCCGCTGGCGTCCGGCGTCGTTGCCGTCAGTGTTGCCGTCACTGCCGCCGGAGACGTGGGGTTGGGCGACCACCGCTTCAAAGATGTCGATCCGAAGCCCGCCGGGGACACTCCCCCCGGATCGAACGTGCTCGGCGGGGTCGGTGGAGCCGCTCCCAACGAAGACTGGGTGGCCGGCACGCCGACACTCGCCGTGGTGCTGGACGGACTCAGCACGGCGGGCCTGGACACGGGATGCCAACATGGCGTCCCGTGGTACGTCGCCCACCTCGGCAGTCAACTTGTAGCCCAACTAGCCGACTCGGGAACACCACTCGCGGCCGGCCTGGCGGGAGCGCTGGAACAAGTGGCGGCAATGCACCCCGAATGCGACTTGGACAACCCTGGGACGCCTTCAGCAACTGTCGCCGTCCTCCGACAGCGGGAAAGGTTCCTCGATCATCTGGTCCTGGCGGACTCCCCAGTCGTACTCGAAGGACACCAGGACTTCACCGTGATCACTGACCTTCGCGTGGACGACGTGCTTCCCGAACTGAGGGCCGAAGTCGAACAGTACGAAACCCACACGGCAGACCACAGAGAAGCCCTACAGCGATTCGTGGCCGCTCAGCGGCAGATCCGCAACACCTCAGCCGGCTACTGGGTGGCATCGGCTGGTCCGGAGGCGGCAGATCATGCGCTCGTGGGCAGCACCCCCATTGACGACGTACGTGCCGCAGCGGTCCTCTCCGACGGTGTCTCGCGTCTCGTCACGGAGTACGGCATGGCGACATGGTCCGAAGCCTTCAAGACGCTCCGGACCGGCGGCCCGCGAGAGCTGATCAACACTGTCCGGAACGTCGAAGCCACAGATCCGACCGGACGACGGTGGCCGCGCTACAAGCCAGGCGACGACGCTTCCGCCGCCTTCTGCCAGTGGTGAGCGCAGCCGAATTCGATATCGACTATGAGCACACCGCCGGTACTGTCCCGCCACCCGCGCGGGCGGCCCGACGGGCGGCGGGGCCGGCGCCAGATACAGCCAGGCTCCGCGCCGATGGCGACCTGGCGACTCCGACCCGAACAACCAGACCGCGGGCCCGGCGCGACGGCCCGGTTGGGCCCACACATGCGCCCACCGGATCGATTTGGGCTATCGAGTAACGACCGACCGTTCGCGTGCGGCGCTGCCCGACGCGTGGCCTTCCTGCCGGAAGGAAACCGCCATCGTGATGCCTCGGACTAGCCGGTATAGGCCATTCCACTGGCGTGTGGCCCCAGTGGGGGTACCTACTGGACGCCTGCGGGGGCAACTGAAAAGCCGTTGACATCAGGTCCAGGCCGCCAAGAGGATGGCTAGCCTGATCCGGAGACGTGTCATGCGTTCCCGGGCGGAACCTTCAGGGAGGGGAACCCCGTTGAAGATTCGTCGCGCCGTTACAGGCCTCGTGGGTGCGGCTGCCGCCGCTGGCCTGCTGTTCGCGGGTGCAGGGGTGGCGAATGCCACCGGATCGACCGGCTGCACATCACCCGATTACGTCCATCAGTACACGACGTACCACGGCACGATCTGCTACACCAACACAGGGTACGACAACCTGACCACATCGGGATTCTGGACAAGCAAGGTTACCGCAGGGAATAATACCGGCTATATCGAATTCTATACCGAAGATGGATTCTATTCCACGTGGTATTTTAAGCCGGGCATTCATCCCTTCATCCCTGCCGAGATTCCCAGCCTAAAAGGCGACGTGGTCTCGATGGTGGGAATTCACATCTCCTCCATCGGATCTTAGCCTCAGTGCCGGTGGTCTAAAGCGCTGCTTGATGCTCTGACGTGCGGAAACGTGCTCATCGACGCGCGGCGCATGGCCCACAATGCCCTGGTCCGCCCCGAATGCAGTCCGCCCATCAGGAGAGCGGGGCATCCAGCGGCGTCCTTGGCCATCCTCTGGCCAAGGACGCCGCTCGCGAGCTGCGCGGCGACGATGAACGGGCAGGTCACGGGCGTAGTCGGTACTGAAATGCGGTCGGTCTTGAAAACCGTCGTGGCGCGAGTCACCGTGGGTTCAAATCCCACACCCACCGCCAGATCAACGGCCCCGGGTCTGCTGCACGATCGGGTGACATCTGAACTGGCTTGCCTTGTAGGGCGGGTGGAAAGGATGTCGCTGTGCCCAAGCCTTATCCGGAAGAGTTCCGCCAGGACATCGTGCGGGTCGCGAGGAACCGCGGCCCGGGTGTGACGGTGGAGCAGGTAGCCACCGACTTCGGGGTCCACCCGATGACGTTGTGGAAGTGGATGCGCCGGGCGGATATCGACGACGGGGCCAAGCCCGGGGTGACCAGCCAGGAGAGCGCGGAGCTGCGGTAAGCACGTCGGCGGATCAAGCTGCTGGAGCAGGAGAACAAGGTCGTGCGCCGGGCAGCGGCCTATCTGTCGCAGGCGCATCTGCCGGGAAAAGGATCTACCCGCTCGTGAAAGAGCCGGCCGTGGACGGGGTGCCCGTCACGGTGACGTGCCGGGTGCTCAAGCTCGCCGGACAGCCCTGCTACTGCTGGCTGGGCAAGCCGGTTGCCGACGCCGTGCTGGAGGAGGCATCTCGCGCGAACGCGCTCTTCGACGCCCACCGCGACGACCCGGAGTTCGGCTACCGGTTCCCGGCCGATGAAGCGCGTGGTGCCGGGGCCGGCATGGCCGAGCGCACCACGTGGCGGATCTGCCGGGACAACCGCTGGTGGAGTGTCTTCGAAAAGAAGCGTGGCCAGGGCAAGAAGGCCGGCCCGCCGGTGCACGACGATCTCGTGAGCCGCAACTTCACCACGACCGGCCCGAACCGGCTGTGGCTCGCCGACATCACCGAACACGCCACCGGCGAGGGCAAGCTGTACCTCTGCGCGATCAAGGACGTCTTCAGCAACAGGATCGTGGGCTACTCCATCGATGCGCGGATGAAGTCCCGCCTCGCCGTAGCTGCTCCGGACCATGCCGTGGCCCGGCGCGAACACGTCGCCGGGTGCATCCTGCACAGCGATCGCGGATCACAGTTCCGGTCCCGGAAGTTCGTCCGAGCCCTCGACCACCACCGGATGGCCGGATCGATAGGGAGAGTCGGGGCGGCCGGCGACAACGCGGCCATGGAGTCCTTCTTCAGCCTGCTGCAGAAGAACGTCCTCGACCGCCGGACCTGGGCCACCCGTGAAGAACTGCGGATCGCGATCGTGACCTGGATCGAGAGGACCTACCACCGACGCCGCAGGCAAGCCGCACTCGGCCGACTCACACCCGTCGAATTCGAGACCGTCATGACCACAACGGCCTTCCAGGCCGCGTGACCGAACCTGTCACCCGAACCTGCATCAGACCCGAGCGAGCGTGCTGCCTGTATCCAGGGGAGCATGCCACTCGGAGAGCGGCCCGGGTAGCGTCGGCGTCGTGCTCCTGGAAACAGCCCAGAGGGCCGGCCCCGCCAAAAAGGAGGTCGGCTCCCTGGACCGAACAGTACGGGCGACGGGAACCGAACCCGCGCAGCTGGTTTGGAAGATCGCGTATGCGGATGCGGTCTGACCTGGCGAGACGCTGACCTGCGCCATCCTGGCGCGCTATCCGGTGTTCCCCGGTGATACCCGCTCGTGTCCGTACGATCGGGCACGCAAGGGGCACGTGCGCCCCTACGCCGGTTCCTCCGCTGGCCGAGCGCGCAGGAGGTGCTGGGCGGCCTGGAAGGCCTTTGCTTTTAGGTCGTCCAGTGAGGCATCCCAGCTCTCGTTCCAGTCCTCCAGATCGCTCGCGCACAGGGCGATCGGGCGCAGCTCCTCGGGGTAGGGCCAACGGAGGTCAAGTTCGATTAGCATCTCTAGCCAGATCTGACAGGCACCAGTGGCGGGATCGAGCGAGCCGTCGACTGTCTGCTCAGCCAACCAGTAGATCAGGGCCCAGGAAGCGGCAGTCGGGTCAGCGGGAGTCTCGAAGTGCAGACCCAACTCGTCTAAGGACCTGATCGAACAGATCTGGCGCTTCGGGCTCCTCGCGCCGTGTCAGTCCGGCCAGGAGCGCTATCGACGGTGTGTCGACACCAGCCAGAAGTGCGTCGAGTCCCGTCTGTATGAATCGGTCGGAGCCGACGTGACGGCCGAGTGCCCGTTCCCGGGCCACTCGTTTTAGTTGTCGTAGCGCTTCGTCTTCGGTCATGCTCGCGCCCTCACCAGTAGGTTGTGGGTCGGCATCGTGCCACGGTCGCGTTTCCCCGGCACCTCGATTCCGGACTGCCGCGGTCGCGGCTGCGGAGACGGCGCTGAGGCCGGCGGAGTCTCCATGACCGCGCCAAGTGCGAGGGGCGGCGTCCGATCACGGGTAGCCAGGAACCTTGGTAAATCCGTTCTGCGCCCGGGCTCCTCGGCCGCTGGCATCCGACGCCGACCGCCACTGTCCGTGGCTGTTGGTGTCAGGCATTGGTGTCAGACCAGCAAGGCGCTCTTGACAAGCTGAGTGACGTGCTACCGGTTGACGACCATGACGACATAGACCATGCCGACGGCGGCGGTCAGGCAGACCACAACGGCAGCGATCGCGGCAACGCCGACCAGTCCCGTCACACCCAGAATCGCGGTCCATCCCACCCGAGTCACCCGCTCGGACCGCTCGACTGCGCTCTCGTAGTCGCTGTCGTCGTACCAATCTCGATCGGTCATGGCACCCCTGCTCCAAAGGATAGATGGCGCGGCGGATGACCAAGAGTGCTGCCAGCGCCGGCCGCGTGCACGCTTTCCAAGTCTGGTGGTGGCTTGCTGGGCGGAGTACAGGGCCGTTCACCTGTGTTCATGCGCGGGTGCGTGCTGGGCCGACCCCTACGGATGATCCTGCCTGAACGGCGGTGAACCTTGCTGAATGAGACGGAAACCGAGACGGCCCCGGAGTACGCGATCACTGCCCTCGACGCGATGTTCAGGCGGCGATGCCGTCGATCCCCACAGGGAGGTGTCGGGGGCCGCGCAGGACGGGGTTGACGCGGTACGGCGGGGGGTCTGCCAGAAGCCGGGGGTTCTTGATCCGGCGGAAGAGCTGGGTCAGGGCGATCTGTGCCTCCAGCCGGGCCAGCGGGGCGCCGAAGCAGTAGTGGATGCCGGTGAAGAACCCGAGGTGCTGGTTGTCCTTGCGGTCGGGATCGAAGCGGTCGGGGTCCTCGAAACGCCGTGGGTCGCGGTTGGCCGAGGCCAGCATCAGCCAGACGGGCGCGCCTTCGGGGATGGTCGTGTCGGCGATGTCGATGTCGGCCAGGGCGGTGGTGAACGGCACGAACTGGACCGGTGGCTCGTAGCGCAGCACCTCCTCGACGAGCGGGACGGCCAGGGCGGGCTCGTGCTGGAACCGCTTGAGGACGTCGGGGTGGCGCAACAGCGTGAGTGTCGCATTGCTGATCAGGTTGACGGTGGTCTCGTGGCCTGCGATCAGGAGCAGTATCGCGTTGGTCACCACCTCAGGGTGCGACATGCTGCCGTCGGGGCCGGATTCGCGGGCGAGGGGACCGAGGATCCCACTGCCGGGATGGCTGCGCTCGGTTTCGATCAGGTCGGACAGATAAGCGCCCAGCTCCTGACGTGCCCCGCGTACCTTTTCCAGCCCGACGCTGGGATCGAGACCGGACGCAATGGTGTCGGCCCAGCCGTGGAAGCGTGGCTCGTCCTCGCGGGGTACGCCGAGGACCTTGCAGATGGCGGTGACCGGAAGGGGGTAGGCGAAGTCGTCGACGATATCGACCTCGTTCTTGCTCTCGAACGCGTCGAGCAGCTCGGCGACCACCCTGGCCAGGTCTTCGCGCATGTCGTAGATGAACCTGGGGCTGTGCGGGGGACCGAACGGCCGCATCGCCAGTCTGCGCATCCGGTCGTGTTCGGGCGGGTCGAGGTGGATGAAGCTGAGCGGCAGATCCGGGTCCTCCTCGGCCGCGTCGGGGCTCTCGGCGCCCGGGGTGCGGTTGCGCTGATCGTTGCTGAGCAGCGGGCTCTTGGCCAAGCTGCGCACCTCGCGGTACGTGCTGACCAGGTAGGAGCCGTCGTCCTGACGCGTGACCGGCGACTCGCGCAGTGCGGCGTAGAGCGGGTACGGATCGGCGCGATTCGCGAAGTCGATGATCTGTGCGGAGATGGTGCCGAGATTCATGGTGTCTCCCGGGGGCCGACGGTCCGGGTGATGGTCAGGCACGGGCCCTGGCGCGGCGCCTCGCTTTCAGGATCAACTCCGTGAGAAGGCCTCGCAAGGCGAGAGCGGCGCGGTCGGACGTCGCCACGGAGGCCTTCTCGACACCAGCACCGCATTAGGAGCGAGGTCGGGCGACTGCTGCTCTGACCTGCGAACTGTCCACATGGGCGGATCGGGGACAGTCACCCGCCGGCCACTGCCGTTCCCCGTGGCTCCCCGCTGGATCTGGCACGGATGTGGCACGGGGAACCCTGGAGTTCCTCAACTCTGCTTCATTGATGGGCACCTGCGCCGGTACCCGAAGCACCGTTGCCGAGTAGGGGAAGAGCTGGCGTCGACTGTCGTCAGCTGTCGTCGTCGGCCGCCCGTGGACGGCCCACAGACGGCCCAACGGGCGATCACTGCGGCAGCCGCTGATCGGATCACCCCAGCAGCAGCCTGACCGGTGGCTGTACTCTGCCGCCCAGTTGGAGGGGCGCTGTCAGGGACCAGGGGGGCACGTGAACACAGGCATGGCTTGTCCGCTCGGACCGAGCGGCCCGTCGCGAGGCCCTCTCCGTCAGGTCGCACGCCACCTCGGCGCCATGCATCTGAGTGGTGTGATCTTGCTGTTCACCTACGTGATCCCTCCGGCCTGGGCTCTCGATGCCTACGGCGCGGCACCAGCCAGTGACCCTTCAGCAGACATCCCCCCGTTCGTGATCTCCGCTGTGTTGCTGGTCTACTGCGTGGGCTTTCACGTATTCGTGCAAATCCCGTCCGGGCTTCTGGGTACGAGGCTGGGCCTCAACCATGGGGGCTTGATCACCTACGCTTCGGCCCTGGCGATTGCGGGAGTCCTCACAGCCTCGGCCTTGCTGGTGGCCCTGCGTATGGAGGATGTCGGTGAGCTCATGCAGTCGTGGGCCGACTTCATGGTGCGTGGCTCGCTCGGGCTGGCCGGCTACGTGTGGACAGCTCGGCGGTCGCGGGAGACCACGACGACGTGAGGTCGGTGGAGCCTCATTGAGCGTGGTGGGCGCCGGCAACTGCGCCACCGCAGGCCGTCCAGATCAACTGCCGCTTCACCAGGTCCCCCCAGCCTCGCGTTTCCAGGGGCGTGATCATATCCCCGCCTTGAGCATGCCCTGTCAAGGAGCTGCGCTGAAGCGAATAGCCTTCCGGTCATGACGAACGATGAGATCCGGCCCGCCCGGGCTGCCGACGTTCCGGCCGTGAAGGCCGTGACCGACGCGGCGTACCGCCGCTACATCGAACGCATCGGGGTGGTGCCGCAGCCCATGGAGGCCGACCACGCGGCGGACGTGGCCGCAGGCCGGGTGTTCGTGTGCGGGGAGCCGGCGGTCGGGCTCGTCGTCGTCGAGGCCCACGACGACCATCTGTTTCTCGACAGCATCGCCGTCCACCCCGACGCGCACGGCACGGGGGTGGGGCGGCGTCTGCTGGAGTTCGTGGACGCACACGCGCGAGCGCTCGGTCTGCCCGAGGTCAGGCTCTACACGAACGCGCTGATGTGGGAGAACCAGAAGATCTATCCGAGGTTCGGTTACGACGTCGTGGAACGGCGCGTGGACGGGCCGTACGACCGCATCCACTACCGGAAGCGACTGGTCTGACACCGGACACCGGAACCGGCCGGCCCCGTCAGCTGTCCGGCCACCAGGTGCGCGCGATGTCCTTGCGTACCTCCGGACGCCCCGTGGGACGCTCCTCCGCCTCTTCGCGGATCCGGCGGCTTTCCGTCCTCTTCAGGGGCTTCTGCACGGTCACTCGGCGCATGGCTGCCTCCTTCAGCGCCCACCTGGATCCGTGGTGCCACGGAGGTGGACCCTTTGGGCGAGAGTTCCTCATCGGTGCCGGTCTGTCAGTGGCGGCTGTCACGTCGGGACTGTCAGTGGCGGGTGTCACTCTGGGGGAATGACGAACGACAGTGAGCACATGGTTGCGGTGGGTGCCGAGGTGGACTGGGACACGGCGGCCGACGCCTTCGACGACGAGCCGGACCACGGCCTGCGCGCACCCGAGGTGCGCGCCGCCTGGGCGGCCCTGCTCCGCTCCTGGCTGCCCGAGCGCCCCGCCGACGTCCTGGACCTCGGCTGCGGCACCGGCAGCCTGTCGCTGCTCGCCGCCGAGCAGGGGCACCGGGTGACCGGCGTCGACAGCTCGCCGGCCATGGTCGAGCGGGCCCGGGCCAAGCTCGCCGGGCGGGACGCGGCGGTCCTGCACGGGGACGCCGCCGCGCCGCCGGTGGGGGAGCAGCGGTACGACGTCGTCCTCGTGCGGCATGTGCTGTGGACGCTGCCCGACCCCGCGCGCGTCCTGCGGCACTGGCGCAGCCTGCTGCGGCCCGGAGGCCGGTTCGTCCTGGTCGAGGGCGTCTGGGGGACCCTCGCCCCGGCCGGCATACCCGCCGAGCGGCTCACCGCCCTGCTGGAGCCCGTGGCCGGGCACGTGCGCGTGGAGCGGCTCTCCGACGACCCCGTGCTGTGGGGGAAGACGGTGGACGACGAGCGGTATGCGGTGGTCGCGACGGTGTAGACCGCCCGGGGGAGCAGCCGGGCGGGCGGGGTCTGCGAGGCGTCAGGCCAGCAGCTTCTCGAAGCCGCCCTCGCGGGCCAGCGCCTCCAGTTCGTCGAGGGCGGCCACGGCGGCGGACGCGGCCTCGGGGTCCGTCTCCGCCAGCCCGCTCTCGGCGAACTCGTCCTCGTCCAGACGCCGTACGTCCGTGCCGTCGGCGGAGCGCCACAGGTCCAGGTCGAGGTCCTCGACGATCAGCTCGGTGCCGGACAGGACGGCCGGGCGGGTGATGTCGCAGTACCAGCCCTTGAGGGTGCCGTTCCCGGCCCGGACCTCCTTCACCGAGTACCAGCGGTCCCGCCAGTAGTGCTCGGTGAACACGTCGCCCGCCTCGAACCGCACGAAGCCGAAGTCGCGCACGCCCTCGCCCGCCCACGGGGCGCGGACCGAGACGCGGACACCGTTGTCGGCCAGCAGCTCCGCCGGATAACGGATCTTCGTGCGGCCGCCCTTGACCAGGACGACCTCCACCCGGGCCGTGGTCTCAGCCGAGTTCGCGGACATAGCGGACCTCCGTCGCGCAGATTTCGTACCCGAGCCACTTGTTGATCGCGATCATCGGGTCGTTGCCGGCGTCGTTGCCCGTGAAGGCCTCGGTGAGGCCTGCGGCACGCGCCCGGTACAGGGAGTGGATCTTGGCGAACTTGGCCAGGCCACGCCCGCGGTGAGCCCGGGCCGTGCCGGTCATCGCGGTGGCGTAGCCGGTGGCGCCGTCGGTGTGGGCCACGCTGAAGGCGACCGGGCGGCCGTCGACGACCGCGGCCATGGTCAGCTCGCGGTGCAGCAGCGGATGCTTCCAGTTCTGCTCCAGCCAGGCGTCGTAGTCCGTGAACTCGACGCTGATCTCGCCGGGTTCGTCCGACACGGTCTCCGCGTCCAGCTCGAACAGCGGCCGTGGGTCGTCCGCGAAGTCGGCGGCCGTGCGCAGTTCCACGCCGGGCGGGACCTCCGGGAGCGGCGGGAGGGCGCCGTGCGCCAGATCCAGACGGAGGAGGTGCGCGGGACGGCCCCGGGTGTAGCCGTGCCGTTCGGCGAAGGCGCGATGCGCCGGCTCGTCGAGGACCCAGGTGTACAGCTTGGTCGCGCCCACGGCGGCGAGGTGCTCCTCGGCGGTCCGGGCGAGGAGCCGGCCGGCACCGCGGCGGACGCGGTCCGGGCGCACGTAGATGTTGAGGTACCCCTGGCCCGGCTCCGTGCTGTCGTGCGCCAGGGAGACCCCGGCCACGCCGATCACCTCGCCGTCCTCCACCGCGATCAGCGCGCGGAAGTGGGCGTCGGGGTGGCTCTGGGCGAGGGTGTGGCGGACGGACTCCGGGGTGAACAGGATGTACGGCAGGGCGAGATGGCGGACCCGGGCATAGCCCTCGGCGTCGGCTCGGACGCCGGGCTGCAGGTCGCGCACGATCACAGTCATGAGCAGGCACCGTACGGGGAGATGTGTGGCGGATGCCTCTGATTTTCCGGCGGGTACGGGACAATCGGCCGTGTGAGCCTGAAGATCCACATCGATGACAGCGCGCCGCCGTACGAGCAGGTGCGGGCGCAGATTTCCGAGCAGGCGCGGTCCGGGGCGCTGCCGACGGGGTACCGGCTGCCGACCGTGCGGGGGCTGGCCGAGTCGCTGGGGCTCGCGGTGAACACCGTGGCCAAGGCGTACCGGGCGCTGGAGGGCGACGGGGTGATCGAGACGCGGGGGCGCAACGGCACGTTCGTGGCTGCCGCCGGCTCGGCCGCGGTGCGTGAGGCGTCGCTGGCCGCCCAGGCCTACGCGGAGCGGGTCCGGCGGCTCGGGCTGACCGAGGACGAGGCGTCGGCCGCTGTGCGCGATGCCCTGCGGGCGGCCTACGGGGAGGGCTGAGCCGGGTCAGCGGTGGGTCGTCAGCTCCGGTGTGCGCGTCGCCGTCAGACCCGCCCTGCCCGCCGTCCTCCCGAACGCCACCGCATCCTCCACCGCCGCCCCGCCCGGATCGTTGTTGAAGTACGCGTACACGTCCTCGGCGTCGGGCCAGGTCGTCGCGACGCGGTCCACCCACGTCTCCAGGGACCGCCGGCCGTAGCGCGGCCACGGCCGGGCCCGGCCCTCGTGGAAGCGGATGTAGCCCCAGTCCGTCGTTCGCCACAGCGGAGTCACCGGGTGGGCCTGGACGTCCGCCCAGCACAGCGCGGCGTTCCGGGACTCCAGGACCCTGCGCACCTCGGGTGTCCACCACGAGTCGTGGCGTGGCTCGACCGCGACTCTCGTGCCGGCGGGGAAGCAGGCCAGGCAGGTGTCCAGCAGGGACGGGTCCGTGCGCAGGGTGGGCGGGAGCTGGAGCAGGACCGGGCCGAGGCGGGCGCCCAGGCCCGCCGCGTGGGTCATCAGGCGGTGGACCGGCTCCTCGGGGTCCTTCAGCCGCTTGATGTGCGTGAGGTACCGGCTCGCCTTCACCGCCACCACGAAGTCGTCCGGCACCCGGTTCCGCCAGGCCTCGAAGTTCTCCCTCGTCGGCAGCCGGTAGAAGGCGTTGTTGATCTCCACCGTGGCGAAGCGCGTCGCGTACTCCTCCAGCCACAGCCGGGTCGGACAGCCGCCCGGGTACAGGACTCCCCGCCAGTCCTTGTACTGCCACCCGGACGTGCCGACGAACAGGGTCATACATCCATCAAAGCACCGGCGGCGATCGGCTACAGGTACAGCGCCGCCGCTACAGGTACAGCCCCGCGTCCGCGTCTTCCCGCGCCCCCGGCACCGACGTCGGTGCCGTGCCCCGGCGCAGTGCGAACAGCTCGGCCAGGGTCGCGCCCTCGCGGCCTACGCCCTCCTCGGTGCCCAGCCAGTTCACCGCCTCGCGGCGGGTCAGCGGGCCCACCTCGATGCGGGCCAGGCAGCGGCCGGGGCGGACCACGGCCGGGTGCAGACGCTCCAGGTCCTCGTTGGTGGTGACGCCGACCAGGACGTTGCGGCCCTGGCCGAGCAGGCCGTCGGTGAGATTGAGCAGCCGGGACAGGGCCTGGCCCGCGGTGTGCCTGGCCTCGCCGCGGATCAGTTCGTCGCAGTCCTCCAGCAGGAGCAGCCGCCAGCGGCCCTTGCCCGCGCCGTCCTCCTCGCCGATCGCGATGTCCATCAGATAGCCGACGTCGGAGAAGAGCCGCTCCGGGTCCAGCACACAGTCCACCTGGCACCAGTCCCGCCAGGAGCGGGCGAGCGTGCGCAGCGCGGAGGTCTTGCCGGTCCCGGGCGGGCCGTGCAGCAGGAGCAGCCGGCCCGCGATGTCCTGTGGGGTCGTCTTCATCAGGCGGTCCATCGCGTCCGCCACGGGGGCCGTGTAGTTGGGGCGCACCTCGTCCCAGGTGCCCGCGGAGATCTGGCGGGTGGTGCGGTGCGGGCCACGCCGCGGGGAGACGTACCAGAAGCCCATGGTCACGTTCTCCGGCTGCGGTTCCGGCTCGTCGGCCGCGCCGTCCGTGGCCCGGTCGAGGACCGTCTTCGCCAGCTCGGCGCTGGTGGCGGTCACCGTGACGTCCGCGCCGCGGTTCCAGCGCGAGACCAGCAGGGTCCAGCCGTCGCCCTCCGCGAGGGTCGCGCTGCGGTCCTCGTCGCGGGCGACCCGCAGCACCCGGGCGCCATCCGGCAGCAGGGTCGCGCCGGAGCGCACGCGGTCGATGTTCGCCGCGTGCGAGTAAGGCTGCTCGCCCGTCGCGAAGCGGCCGAGGAACAGCGCGTCGACGACGTCGGACGGGGAGTCGGAGTCGTCGACGTGGAGCCGGATCGGCAGAGCGTCGTGCGGGTTCACGGCCATGCCGCCATGATCCGGCACCGATGCCCTCCGTGCACGGCATTTCCACCCCTTGTCCCGGGTGTTCCCAAGACCTGCCCCGTACGTGGCCCCCGCCGTTAGTGTTGTCCATGATGGGACGTCATGAGTGGTATACGGGGACTCGTCGGTGGCGGCTCACCGCCCTGCTCGGTGTGGGTGCGGCCGCTCTGGCCCTGATCGTCACCCTGATCAACACACTGCCCGGCGGCGGAAGCACCGCCGGCACCTCGCGCGACGGCGACAAGGTCCACGGCACGCCCGCCACCCCGTCCGAGCGCCCGGAGCCGTACGTGGGCTGGGGCTTCACCCACACCCAGTACAGCGCCGACCAGGGCAGCGGCGCGGCCACCGGCCGGGTCGCCGGGCTGCTCGCGAAGAACGGCGGGCTGCCGCAGGACCAGGCGCTCATGGGCTGGGGCGCCGACAACCCCGAGCCGGTGAAGGGACATTACGACTTCGGCGCCATGGACCGCCGCATCGACTTCATCCGCAGGTCCGGCGGCACCCCCGTGGTCACGCTGTGCTGCTCGCCGGACTGGATGAAGGGCGGCAGGGCCGGCGTCGACAACACCGACTGGAGCCGGGCCGCGCTGGAGACCGCGCCCACCCCGGACCACTACCAGGACTTCGCCGACCTCGCCGCGACCGTCGCCAAGCGCTATCCCGACGTGCGCCACTTCATCGTGTGGAACGAGTTCAAGGGCTTCTGGAACAACGCCGAGGGCCGCTGGGACTACGAGGGCTACACGAGGATGTACAACCTCGTCTACAAGGCGCTGAAGAAGGTCGACAAGGACATCATGGTCGGCGGGCCCTACCTGGTCATGGACAGTGTCGACCCGCGGCAGAAGGAGAACGCGTCGACCGCCCTGCGTGGTGCCTGGGGCGCCATGGACCAGCGGGTCCTCGACGCCTTCGGCTACTGGAACAGCCACCGGGCGGGCGCCGACTTCGTGGTCGTCGACGGCTCCAGCTACACCAACGACGACGATCTGCTGCCCGACGAGTTCGCGGCCACCGACAAGCTCACCGCGGTGGGCGAGTGGGTACGGCAGCAGACCCATGACCTGCCCCTGTGGTGGGCCGAGTACTACGTCGAGCCCGCCGACGGCAAGGACGAACGCAGCGGCTGGTCCGAGGCCCGCCGTCTCGCCGTGCACGCCACCGCGTTGATCGCCATGGTCAAGGGCGGCGCCGGCTCCGGCTTCTACTGGAACCCGGAGGAGAAGACGGGCGCCGACTGCTCCGGCTGCCTGTGGACGCCCACCGACACGCCCGGCGGGGGCAGGGAACTGCCCATGTACGACCTGGTGTCCCGGTTCGACCGGGCGTTCCCGCCGGGCACCCGGTACGAGACGGTGCCCGTCGCCCGGGACGACGTGCCCAACGTGCGGGTGCTGGCCGACAGCAGGACGGTACTCGTGGTCAACACCCTCGACCGGCCGATCAGCGCACAGGTCGACGGGAAGCGGTTCGACATGCACGCGTACGAGGTGCGGTGGCTCGACCGCTGAGCCGCCGCACCGTACCCGTCACTTCATCGTCAGGAACCGCTGCACCAGCGAGGCCAGCACCACGGCCAGCAGCGGCAGCGAGAACCAGAAACTGCCCTGCAGCCATCGCAGTTGCCGCGTGCTCGGCCGCGCCGCGACCCGGACCACCTCGCGCGCGGTGAGCAGCAGGATCAGCGCGACGGCGGCCAGCGCGCCGACCACCGACCACGACGTCCACGTCACCTGCGGCCCGATCCGGCCCGGATTCGGCTTCGGTACCGGGCCCGCCGGCTGTCTGCCCAGCGCGTACACCGTGACGTCGTCGTTGACCAGGACCTTCGTCAGCTCCTGCCGGTTGTCCAGGTTGCGGATCAGCCGGGACTTCCAGGTCGCCGGGTAACCCGCGTCCAACTGCAGATAGGTGACCTGACTCTCGTTGATCATCAGGTACGAGTTCGGGCCCGCGTCCTTGAGCGCCTTGACCAGTCCGGACACCAGCACCGGGTCGACGGGTGCCTGCGTCGGCACGTAGTTCACCCGTTCCATGTCCCGCGCGCCCCACGGCATGGCCGGGGTCACGTCGTTGACCGTGTCCTGGCTCAGCCACAGCAGCCGTACCGTCGGCCGGTCGTGGGCGTACACCCAGTCCATGGCCGCGACCTCGCCCGGCCGGGTCCGCTCGAACGACTCGTTGCCCCACCGGGCCACCAGGAAGCCGCCCATCAGCAGCAGCCCGGCGAGCAGCGCGGCCAGCGCGGCGAGGCTGCCCCGCTCCTTCTCGCGTTCCGTCGCGGTGGCGCCGGTGCGCGGGAACAGGGCGAGCGCGCCGAGCAGGGCCGCCCCCGGCACCGCGAACATGAAGACGCGCAGCGCCATCTCGCCGCCGTACGACTGCATGCCGAAGCCCAGGAACGGGACGAAGGTGAGCACCGGCAGGGACCGTTCGCGGTACCGGTGGAAGCGCCGCCGCCACCAGCCCCAGCAGGCGAGGGCCAGCACCGAGCCGGCCAGCAGGACCCGGGTGTACAGCACCAGCTTGTGCGTCGGGTCACCGCCCTGGATACGGCCGGAGACCGAGGACGAGACGTTGCTGCCGACGCCACCGACCCCACCGAAGAGGTCGTCGAAGTGGCCGGACCAGTACGGCTCGGCCATGAAGCCGACCCAGACCGCGACCAGCACCGCGAACAGGACGGGCAGCCCGCGCAGTTCGGACCTGCCGAGCAGCACCAGTGCGGCGAGCACGCCGAGCATCACGAACGGGGTGAGCTGGTGCGCCGGGACGCTCGCCGCGTACAGGCCGATCAGCACCATGAGCAGGACGGCCCGTTGGCGCCGGTCGGTGGGCTCGACCTCGGCCTCTCCCGGGCGGAACTTCGTCCAGACCATGTGGGGAGCGCGGAACCACACCAGCAGGATCGCCACGAAGACGAGGTACAGGAGGAACGTGAAGCCCTGCGGGGAGAAGTAGTCCTGGCCGACCCAGCCGCTGAGCACGAAGAGCCACACACCGGTCCACTTGGCCCGCCAGTTCGCCCGCAGCGACCGGGTGAGCAGGAACATCGGTGCCAGATAGGCCAGTTGCACGGCCGTCGGCCACCAGCGGATGATCTCCGTGAAGTCGTCGGCCCCGCACGCCCGGGCGACGAACGCGGCCACCGCGAAGAATCCCGGCCAGCTCCAGCGGGCGTCCAGATCCGGCACGGCGGACCCGGTGCGGTCGATGTAGTCGATGAAGCCGAGGTGCTGCCAGGCCGTCGCGAACCGCGGCTCGGTCTCCAGCACCGCGGGCAGCGCGTGCAAGGACACCACGGTCGCCAGCAGCGTGACCAGCAGCAGGGTCCGGTGCTCACGGCGCAGCCGGAGCAGCGAGGCGAACACCGTGATCAGCAGGGCCGCCCCCACCAGCGTCGGCAGCGGCAGCACGGAGACCAGGCCGAGCCCGCCCATCCGGTCGAGGTCCGCCTCGCCGAGGCGCAGCGCCGGCACCCAGTAGAGCAGGAGCGCGGCGACCAGCAGACAGCCGAGGACGACACCGGAGCGGGTGAGCCCCGAAGGCGCGGGCGGTGCGGACGGCTCCTCGTCCACGGCTCCGTCCACGGCCATGTGCGGTGACTCGTCGGCGACTTCGTCCACCACGGCATTCTCGGACGGCACGGCGTCGAACGGCGCGTCGGCCTCCGCCTCCCTCAGCAGCGCCGCCTCGGCCGGACCCAGCGATGCCTCCGCGCCCGGTTCCGGCTCCTCGACCGGCCGCGGCACGGGTGTGCCCGCAGGTGGGGTGCCGGGGCCAGGGCGGACGTCCGGCCTGCGTTCGACGTGGTCGAAGTCGACGTGGATGCCGAGGGCGAGGGTGTCGTTGTCCAGCGCCCAGGCCGGACCGTGCCGGGGGACCGAGGCCACGGCGGCATTCTCGCGGGCCCCCAGGTCGGCCAGGTCCCCGTCCGGTGCCGCCGTCTCCGACCGGGCGCAGGGTGTGGAGCGGATGGTCCGCCACAGCTTCGGCGCGGCGATCGTCACGATCACCGCGAGGCTGGAGATCTCGGCGACGCCCGCTCCGGTCAGGCCCATCCGGGGCAGGAGCAGCAGCGTCAGGCCGAGCACGAGTACGCACAGCAGGCCCTGCAGCCAGGCGAGTCCGCCGGTACGGCTCTGCGCGCGCAGCACCGCGAAGTACGTCTCCATGACGACCCGGAGCACCGCGCCCACCGCGAACCAGCGCAGCAGCGGGGTCGCCGCGTCCGCGTAGCCGGCGCCGAAGACGCCCAGGATCCAGGGAGCGCCGACGAACAGCACGGTCGCGATCGGCAGCATGATCCGGGCCATCCGCCTGAGCGCGGCACGGGTGTCGGCGGCGAGCCGCCCCGGGTCGTGCGAGCCCTCGACCGTGAGGGAGGCGCCCATGTTGATGGCGAGCAGGTTGGTCGTGCCGCCGATGGTGGTGGTGATGTAGAAGTACGCGTTGTCCGCGGAGCTGACCTGCGAGGCGATGATCACCGGGACGAGGTAGACCACGGCGAGCGAGAACAGCGAGCCGGTGTAGTCGCCGGCGAGGAACCGCCCGATCTCCTTCATGGACGGAGGCCTGGCGTGGTCCGCGGTCGCCTTGACGTGCCGGGGCACCAGCCGCCGGAACACCAGCCAGCCCAACGGCACCACCGAGGTGGCGATCGCGGCGACCCAGGACACGAAGACGCCGCTGGTCGGGATCGCCACGGCGAACGCGACGAGCAGCCCCAGCTTCACCGCCGAGAACACGGTGTTGCCCACCGGCACCCAGGGCGCGCTGCGCAGCCCGGTCAGCACGCCGTCCTGGAGGGTGAGCAGGTTCCAGGCGACGACGGCCAGGACGAAGCCGAGCCCGTTGAGCGGCCCGTGCAGGAAGCGGTACGACGGCCCCCACGCGTCCAGTGTCACCAGGAAGATCCCCGCCGCCACCGCCACGACCAGCGAACTGCCGGCATAGGTACGGAAGATGAGCCGCCCGCTGCGCTGCCCTGACACCGGGATGAAGCGGGCCAGGGCGCCGGTCAGGGTCACCGCGGTCAGCCCCGCGAGCAGCTTCATCGCGGCGATGGCGGCGGAGCCCTGACCGACCGCCGACTCGGAGTAGTAGTGTGCCGCGGCCAGCCAGAAGCCCAGCCCGAGGACGGCGGAGATGCCGGTGTTGAGCATCAGCGCGTAGGCGTTGCGGAACAGCTGGCTGCCGCCGGATCCCCGGCCCGTCCCGGGCAGGCGGAGGCGGCGCCCCGACTGCTCGGGCGCCTGGTCCTCGGGCGTTGCGGCCTCGGTCGTGGTGGTCGTGTCAGACACGGGAACGGATGGCCTTCCGGTGGACCTGGCGCGCTCTGCGGACGAGGGCGTACCCCTTGGTCAGCGCGCGGTCCTTGGCGAAGTTACGGGTGATGGCACGGCCCTGGAGCAGCCGCTCGAACTCCTCGACGTCCGTGTCGCGACGGACGGTGACGCGTCGCAGGGCGTACGGCCCCTGGCGGCGGCGGGCGAGCCCGTTGCCGACGGCGAGCGCCTGGGCGTAGCCGGCCTGCCGCACCGCGACCCGGACCCGGCGGCTGGAGTAGCCGTACGGGTAGGCGAACGACACCGGCCGTGCGCCGAGTTCGCCGGTGACGATCTCCGTGCTGCGGACCAGTTCCGCACGGAGGGCGGCGTCGTCGAGCTGGTCGAGCTGCGGGTGGGAGTGGCTGTGCCCGCCGATCTCGATCCCGGTGTCGGCGAGGTCGCGCACCTGCTGCCAGTCGAGCATGGCGTCCAGGCCGCCTCCGGTGTCGTACGCGCCCCTGATCCAGCCGGTGGAGACGAACAGCGTGGCCGGGAAGCCGTGCTTGGCGAGCACGGGCAGGGCGTGCCGGTGGACCCCCTCGTAGCCGTCGTCGAAGGTGATCAGCACCGGCCGCTCGGGCAGCGGGCGGCCGGAGCGCCAGCGGGCGGCGAGGTCGGCGGTGGTGACCGGGGTCAGGCCCAGGTCACCGATGAGCGCCATCTGCTCGGCGAAGGCCTCCGGTGCGACCGAGAGGGCCCGGGTGGCGTCGTTCGGCGCGCTCGCCACCGCGTGGTACATGAGGATGGGTACGGCGGTGTCGCTCATGGGCGTTCCCCCTCGATCCGTACGCCCCTGCGGCTCATGGGCGTTCCCCCTCCTCCGTCCCCGTGCCCGGGTCGCTCCCCGGCGTTCTCGCCGGCACGACGGGCGCGACCGGCACGACGGAGAACGCCGGCCCGCCTCGCCGCGCCCGCACACTGCCCACCGCATAGCCGCCCGCCGCGGTGAGCACCCCCGCGACGATCGCGCCCGCGCGTCCGGCGCCGCCCGGGCGGGCGAGCAGGGCGTCCCGCAGGCCGCGGGCGATCCCGGCGGGCAGGACCCGGGTGGTGTACCGGCGTTCGGACTCGAGCCCCTTGGCGGCGCCGACGCTGCGGGCCACCAGTGCCTTGGACAGGCCCTCGGCGTAGGCGCGGGTGCGGAAGTAGGCGAAGTGCTCGCGGGCGACGGGCACCCGGTGGTGGATCACCGCGCGGTCGTCGATGAGCAGGACCGCGTCGGGGCGGGCCCGGGTGAGGCGGATGCACAGCTCCGTCTCCTCGCAGCCCAGCGGGCGCCGGTCGCCGTCGCGGCCGATGCCCGTCGCGAAGCCGCCTGCCGCGTCGAACGCCGTACGCCGGAAGGAGGCGTTTCCGCCGAGCACGTTGCGTACCCGGACCCGCCCGGGCGGCAGCCCCCGGTAGGTGCAGCCCACCACCCAGTCGAACTCCTCCGGGAACCAGGCCGGACGGCGGCCCGAGGCCCAGACGGGCAGCGTACGGCCGCCGACCGCCATCACCCGCGGGTCGGCGTATCCCTCGGCGAAGCGGCGCAGCCAGTCCCGTTCGGCCACGGCGTCGTCGTCGAGGAAGGCGATCACCTCGCCGTGGGAGACGGCGACTCCGGTGTTGCGGCCGGCCGACAGACCGCGCGGGCCGGCGTTGGCGAGCACGCGCACGTCGCCGGCCTCCTTGTACGCGCGCCCGAGCCGTTCCAGCAGCGCCTGGTTGTGGTCGACGACCAGGAGCGTCTCCAGCGCCGGATACGACTGCGCGCGCACCGAGGAGACCGCCGCGAGGATGTCCTCCCAGCGGTCCTCGGTGTACACGCAGATCACGACGGAGATGCCGGGATCTCTCAAGACACCTCTCCCCGCCCGGTGTTCAGCAGTCGCTCCTGACGGGCCTGGCGGCGCAGGGAACGCCGGTTGGAGCGCTCCGCGAGGATGACCTTCAGCACCCGGAGCCCGTCCCGCACGGCCCGCAGATTGCTCGTGCCGTGGATGCGGAGGTACTCGTGGCTGGGGATCTCCTGCACCTTCAGCCCCGCCTTGACCACTCTGATGTTCATCAGCGTCTCGACCTCGAAACCGGTGCAGTCGAGGTCGATCTTGTCGAGGCAGTGCCGCCAGAACGCGTTGTACCCGTAGCAGAGATCGGTGTAGCGGGCGCCGAACTTGCGGTTGACGACGGTGCACAGCGCCCAGTTGCCGAGCTTGCGGATGAAGGTCATGTCGTCCGTGCCGCCGCCGTTGGCGAAGCGTGAGCCCTTGGCGAAGTCGGCGCCCGAGACGAGGGCGGAGACGTAGGACACGATCTCGTTGCCGTCGGCCGAGCCGTCCGCGTCGACCATCACGATGATGTCGCCGGTGCACGCCTCGAACCCGGTGATCAGGGCATCTCCCTTGCCCTTCCCCTGCTGTTCTACGACGCGCACGCCGGGCCACAGCGAGCGGGCCACTTCGACGGTGTCGTCGGTGGAGTTGCCGTCCACCAGAACGACTTCGTGTATCCAGTCCGGAAGGGTCTTGAAGACGTAGGGCAGATTCTCCGCCTCATTCATGGCGGGAATCACCACGCTCACCGGCGGAGTGATCGCCAGGTGAGAGGAGATGGGCCGGTAGTGGGTGGCCATTAACGGATCTTGGCCCGAACTCGGCGGATGCAGGACAGAACTCATGACTGTGGTCCCTCTCGTCCGGTGGACCGCCCGCCCCTGGGCCGGCCCGGCTCTTCAGTCCGGTTCGAAAGGGGGGTTCTCATCCGCGGCACGGCGAATCGGTCTCCGTGCACACAGATGAGCTGGCAAAGCTGGCCGGGCTGCCGGAAAAGGACGACAGCCGGTCGCGCGGCACGGCTCGGTCACAAGTGCGGTCACCGAGCACGGCACCCCCCTACCGCGCCCCGCGCCGGAACGTCACGGCCCTGAGCCCTCCCCTGAGCCGTGTGCTGACGGACCGATGCGGGTGAGATGTACGACGGTATTGACGATTGAAGCAGAATCGCAAGACCTGGAACTGCTTCTCACGTTTTTATTGGTTCGGGTATTACGTAACTTTGGCCCGGCTTCTTCACTCTTGCTTCGATTTCCTCGAACGGAATTTCTCCCGGCCGAGGACGAGCAGGAGCAGCAGCATGCTGAGCGCGGTCACCGCGACCACGCCGCCGCGGACCGACCAGCGGTGCACGGCGAGCATGCCCTGGGCGACCAGCATGTCCAGTACGACCGAGCCCGCAAGCGCGGTGAGCGCCCGGCCGAAGGGATCCAGCCCGCGCAGCGCCGCCCCGATCGCCACGGCCGGCGCCGCGAGCAGGAAGAACAACGTGCACGGACCGCGCAGCGGTGAGTCGGCGTCGACGAGCGCGAGCAGTGCGCCGACCGCGCCCACCGCTGTGGCCGCTCCAGCGAGCAGTGGAGACAGGTCCCTCCCCGGACCTGGCCGCGCCCGCTCGGCGTCGTCTCCGGCGCCGTCCGGCGAAGGTGTCTTGATGCGTAAGGTCTGCATTGGCGACTTTGCCCCCCGGCGTCCCTGATGCCGGGCTTCAATGTGGCGCAGGCTCCGGTGGGCCGTCAAGACGACGTCGCCTCGTACACATGTGTTCCCCAGGGGCCTTCGGGGCGTCCGGGTGACGTGCTGTCAACAGAGATGACGTGTACATGCAACATCTCGAGCGTGAACGTCCTGAGTCGATCCCGTCGAGACGTCGTTGAGGCCTAAAAAGTCTTGGCATGAACACTTCCAGTCAACACGCGTAGTTGCTACGACAGTTGTGGCAGAGATCCTGCTAAAGGGAGGTTCCATGAGACGTTCCCGATTTGCGGCATACGTGACCTCGCTCCTCCTCGCCACCGGCCTCGCCCTCACCGGGGCCGCCGCGGCGCAGGCCTCCACGGCTGCCGCGAACGGCGGTTACGTGGCGCTCGGCGACTCCTACTCCTCCGGAGTCGGAGCGGGCAGCTACATCAGTTCGAGCGGCAGCTGCGACCGCAGCACCAAGGCGTACCCGTACCTGTGGAACGCCGCTCACAGCCCGTCCTCGTTCGCCTTCAACGCCTGCTCGGGCGCCAAGACGGACGACGTGCTGGCCAATCAGCTCGGCTCGCTCAACTCCTCCACCGCACTGGTCTCGATCACCATCGGCGGCAACGACGCCGGCTTCGCCGACGTCATGACGACCTGTGTGCTCCAGTCCGACAGCTCGTGCCTGTCCCGCATCAACACGGCGAAGGCCTACGTCGACTCCACGCTCCCCGGCAAGCTCGACGCCGTGTACAACGCGATCAGCGCCAAAGCCCCGTCCGCCCGGGTGGTCGTCATCGGCTACCCCCGCTTCTACCAGCTCGGCCAGACCTGCCTCGGCCTCTCCGAGACCAAGCGGTCCGCGATCAACGGCGCGGCCGACTACATCGACGCCGCCATCCAGAAGCGCGTCCTGGACCACAACTTCGTCTTCGGCGACGTCCGCACCACGTTCACCGGCCACGAGATCTGCTCCGGCGACTCCTGGCTGCACAGCGTCAACTGGCTTTCCATCGGCGAGTCGTACCACCCCACCGCGGCCGGCCAGTCCGGCGGCTACCTGCCGGTGCTCACGAACGCGGCCTGACCCTCACGAGGCCGAAGGTGAAGCGGAGGCCCCGTCCGTCGGGGTCTCCGTCGTTGCGCAGGTCACCGTGAACGGCACCGAGTCCGACGTCGTCCGCACCGGACTGCGCACCTCCACGCTGATCTCGTTCTCGATCGTCCCGCTGTCGGAGTAGGCGGTCACGACCACCTGCACCTGCTGGGTCTTCCCGCCGCCCGCGGGGAACGACAGCGTCTTCCACCCCGGGTCGGAGACCGAGCCGTGCGCGAGCACCCACCGGTACTCCACCTGCGCGGGCACCCGCCCCACCGTGAACGTCGCCGTGAACGTGGGCGCCTGCGCCGTGGGCGGCGGGCAGGGTCCGTCGTACTCCGTGTGCGCGCCGGCCAGGGTGACCCGCACGGACTGGGCCGGCTGACTGCTCGCCGCGGCGCTGCTGCTCCGGGCGGGAGGCGGCGCCGCGGTGTCCGAGTGGGCGCTCGTGCTCGGGCCGGGGGAGTGCGTGGCGCCGCTCGCCCGGCTGGTGTGCGCGCCGGTGTTCCCGCCACCGCCGCCGTGCTTGAGATTGAGCAGCGCGTAGGTCAGCCCCGCCGCCGCCAGGACGACCGCGAGGAGTCCGACGACCAGCACCACGCCGGCCCGCCGATTGCGGCGCGGCTCGACGGCGGTGGTCTCCGGCTCCGGGTACCGGGTGGGCAGGGGCATCGGCGGTGTGGAAGAAGGCCGTTGGGACTCGGCCGCCATCGTCGGGGCGTACGGAGACGCCTGCACCGGCTCCGTGCGCGCCGGACCGAGGGTCCCGCCCGCCGCCACGATCCGCAGGTCGTGCTCGGCCCGATCGCCCGACAGCCGCTCGGCGGGGTCCTTGCGCAGCAGGCCCTCGACGACCGGGGCGAGCGGTCCGGCCCGGAGCGGCGGCGGCAACTCCTCGTCCACCACCGCACGCAGAGTGCTCAGCGGAGTGTCCTGCCGGAACGGGGTGTTGCCCTCGACGGCCGCGTACAGCAGCACGCCCAGCGACCACAGGTCCGACTCCGGGCCCGGTGTACGGCCCAGGGCCCGCTCCGGAGCGAGGAATTCGGGCGAGCCGATCACCTCACCGGTCATGGTCAGCGCCGAACTGCCCTCGACCGTCGCGATGCCGAAGTCGGTGAGGACGACCCGGCCGTCGTTGGCCAGCAGCACGTTGGCCGGCTTCACGTCCCGGTGCAGCACTCCGGCGGCATGCGCGGCACGCAGCGCGGCCAGCACCTCGGCACCGATGTGCGCGGCTCGTTGCGGCGGCAGCGGACCCTCGGCGTCCAGCTGGTCGGCGAGGGACAGCCCGCGCACCAGCTCCATCACGATCCAGGGCCGGCCGCCCTCCATGGCCACGTCGTACACCGTGACCACGTTGCGGTTGGCGACCCGCGCCGCCGCCCACGCCTCGCGCTCCAGGCGGGCGTACATCCGCTCGACGTCCGAGGCGGCCAGACCGGCCGGGGCCCGCACCTCCTTGACGGCCACCTCGCGGTGCAACACTTCGTCACGGGCGCGCCACACGGTGCCCATGCCGCCCTCGCCCAGCGGGGACAGCAGGCGGTAGCGGCCCGCGATCACACGTTCACGGTCCGGCTCTTCGGACACGGGCGACCCCCACGGCATCTCACGTGAATTCTCCACAAAAGTAGCTCAGCCGAGTGCGGATGCGGCCCCCTTGAGCACCAATCCGGCACCCAGGGCGACGACGACCAGCGCGGACGCGAGCGGAAGGGTCCGGCGCACGAGGGTGGCGACCGGGTGGGCTGTCCAGCGCGGGCGCCGGTCGAGCACCCGGGTGACTCCGGAGCCCAGCCGGACGACGGCGAACCCGGCCGCCGTGAGCGTCAGCGCGAGCCCGGCGCCGTACGCCACGACGAGCAGCAGCCCGAACCAGGCCTTCCCCAGCGCCGCGGCACCGACCAGCACCACGACCGCGGAGGGACTGGGCACCAGACCGCCGGCGAACCCGAGCAGGATCGTGCCGCGGAGGGTGGGGGCGGTGGTGTGGCTGTGGGTGTGGCCACCGTGGGTGTGCACCACACCGTGCTCGTGCTCGTGCCCGTCTTCGTGCCCGTGCCCGTCTTCGTGCCCGTGCCCGTCTTCGTGCCCGTGCTCATGGTGGTGATGGTGGTGGCCGTCGTGGTGATGGTGGCCGTCGTCGTGGTGGTGATGGTGCGGGTGGGCTGCTTCCTGGTCCTGGTGTGCGCCCACCAGGACCAGCGGTCGTTCCTCGGCTTCCTCGTGCGTATGCGGGTGGGGGTGGGGATGTGCGGGTGTGCGGGTGAGCCAGGCCCGGCGTACGAGGTTCGCGCCCGCGACGAGCACCAGGACGCCGCTGGCGATGCCCAGCCAGGCGATGACCGACGGCGTGGCGGCGGAACCGGCCGTGACGAGCAGGCCCAGGGCGACCACGCCGAGGGTGTGCGTCACCGTGACCGAGGCGGCCAGGGGCAGCACGTCCCGCATCCGGGCCCGGCCTCCGCGCGCGGCCGCCGTCGCGGCCATCAGGGTCTTGCCGTGCCCCGGAGCGAGGGCGTGCATCGCGCCCAGGACGACGGCGATGAGCAGGGCGAGCGCGGCGAAGCCGAGGGTGAGGTCGTGGCGGGCGACGAGGTCGTCCAGTGCGCGGGTCCAGCGGTCGGCGCCCCGCGGCAGTACGGAGGCGCCCGGGGCGTCCTGCCGCTCCTGCGCGAGGGCCGGGCCGCCGGGACGCACGCGCAGGGAGGCGGTGGCCGTGTCGGCGGGGGAGGACAGCAAGTCCTTGGGATAGCTGGTGAGTTCGTGCGAGACCGACTTCTTCGGCACGTCCGTCGCGGTGAGCGTCATGCGGTCGCCGCGTGCGGTGATCTCCCGCCAGCCGGGCCCGGTGGTGACACCCGCGCTGTGAAAGCCGAGGGCGACGGACTTCCCCCGGGGGAGCGGCGCGGTGAACCGGCACTCCACACGCAGCGTGTTGAGCCCGGCCTGCCCGGGCCGCAGGCTCGCACGGGCGGAGCCGGGGGTGAGCGGGGTGGAGTGTCCGCCTACGGTCAGGCCGCTACCCTTCGCGGCCGCCGCACACCGCTGCTCGGCCCACGTGGACAGACCCAGGCGCTTGATGTCCGGCTTGGCCTGGGTGGCCGGGATCTCGGCGAGGTCCTCCACATGGTCGACCCGGAGCTGTCCGGGTGCGGCGACGAGACCGTCGTAACGGTTCACGGTGAAGTTGCCGAGAGGGTGCGCGCTCGCGGCCGTGGCCGGGGTGAGCACGAGGGCGCACGCGGCCGTGAGGACCGCCGCGGCACAGGTGAGCGGGCGACGGAGGCTCACTTGGCGGCCTCCAGCGCCTTGCGGGCCCGGGCCGAGCCCAGGGGGGAGAAGCCGGGGTTCAGCTTCAGGGCCGCCTTCAAGGAGGCGCGGCCGTCCTCGGCACGGCCCGTGGCGAGCTCGATCATGCCGCGGTGGTAGAGGAAGGCGGCGCTGCGGTAGCCGGTGGCCGTGGCCCGGCGGGCGTAGGGAAGGGCTTCCTTGTCATGCCCGTTGACGTGCAGCGCCCAGGCGAGGGCGTCCGCGGTGTGCACGGTGTGCCGGCGGGCCCACTCGGCGCGGGCCGCGCGCAGGGCGGCCGTCCGGTCGCCGTGGTCGGCGGCGGCCAGCGCGGTGTCGAGGTCGGCGTTGACGCCGTTGGCGCGGGCCAGGGCGATCCAGGCGTCCACGAGCGCGTACTGGTCGTGCGCCCTGGCCTTGTCGCCGGCTGCGCCACGGGCCTCGTACAGTTCGCCGAGTTCGACGAGCGGTCCGGGCAGCGGATAGCGGGAGACCACGGTCTGCAGGCCCTTGATCGCCTCGTCCCGGTCGCCGCTCGCCGCCTGGGCGCGGGCCCGGCCCTCCAGCGCGGGGAGGTAGTTCTCGTCGGCCGCCAGGGCCCGGGCGTAGTAGGTGAGCGCGGAGTCGTAGTCGCCCTGGTTCCAGGCGAGTTGGCCCAGCTGGGCGGCCACGTACGCGACGTCGCCCGGTGAAGTGGCCGCGGTGAGGGCCTGCTTGAGCACCCGCCGGGCGGTCGCCACGTCGCCGCGCAGCTCGTGCACGTACGCGTACCGAGCGAAGACCGGCACGCCGGGCTTGCGCGAGTCGGCGGTCCTGGCGGCCTTGTCCGCATCGGCGTACCGGCCCAGTTCCACCAGGGCGTCGATGCGTGAGGACAGGGCGCGCTCGCTGTACGGGTTCTGCTTCAGGGCCTGGTCCGCGTAGGTCAGGGCGTCCTTGAAGTCGTGCCGCGCGGCGGCGAGGGCGGCCCGGCCGGCCAGGGCCTGGTCGTTGCCGGGTGACAGGTCCAGGGCCCGCTTCAGGGCCTTCTCGGCCTGCGGGTAGCGGGCCGGGTCGCCCTTGGTCCGCGCCTGCTCGACGTAGGCCAGGCCGAGGGTGGCCCAGCTGCCGTAGTCCCTCGGCTGGGACCGCAGGTGCACCTGGAGCGCGGCGATGCTCGCGTCCAGGTTCCCGCTGCCCAGCACCCCGGGATCGACGGCGGTGGAGGCGGCCGCCACCGCGGGCCCGCCGTCGCGCGCCGCCCCGACGGCGATCGCCGCGCCGGTCAGTGCGACCGCCAGCAGCGCCGCGCAACTGCCCAGTCGGAGAGCCCGCCAGCGCCGCCCGGTGGCGGCGAACCGGCGGACGGCGGCGACGCGTCGGTCCCCCGGCTCCGGGTCGGCCCCGGCCGGACCGGCCTCGGGACCAGGTGCCGAAGCGGCAGGTGCCGAAGCGGCAGGTGTCGAAGCGGCAGGTGTCGAAGCGGCATCCCCGCCCGTGCTCACCGGCTGCTCGCCGGCCTCGTCGTCGTTCGTACGCGGGGACATGCCCTCTCCTCGGTCGCCTGGTCGTGCTCGGAAGAAAAAGGGCGCGGCCCGCCGTGGGGGAGGGGGATACGGGCCGCGCCGGTCAGGGGGATGCGGGTCAGTACGGACGCTGCATCCGGCGGCGCCACCAGGCGAAGGCGGTGCCGATCAGCAGGATCCCGGCCGCACCCGAGGCCGCCGAGGCGGCGATCAGCATCGTGTTGCCGGAGCCGTCGGAGGAGGACCCGGCGGGCTGCAGGGCGTCACCGAGCTGGCTGCGGACGTCGGCGTTGCCGGACGTGCCCTTGGCCAGGGCGCCGCGGGAACCGGCCGTCGGCTCGGCCACGTACGGGAAGTACTTCTCGAAGCCCTTGTCGTTCTTGTCGACCGCGTCGCCCAGGTCGTTCTTGGAGCCGACCAGTTCGCCCTCGACCACCTGGAGCGAGGCGTCGATCACGTCGTCCGTGAGGCGACGGCCGTTCGGGAAGCCCGCGTTGTCACCGTCGAGGACGCCCAGCCGCTTGGGGTGCATGCTCGGCTTGATCGAGGTGTTGAGGCGCAGCTCCTCCGCAGGCTTCACGTATGGCGGCTGGTTGAGGCCCTTGACGCCCTTGAGGAACACGTCGACCAGGTCGTTGCGCGGCTCGGCGGGTGCCTTGATCTTGTAGATCGACTCGATGAGCTTCGGCAGCTCGGGGTTGGTCACGTTCTTCAGGAACTGCGCGTCGTACCAGGGCTGGGACGCGTTGAACTTGTCCTTGTCCTTCTGCGGGTTGACGACCTCGTTCACCAGCGGGTTGCCCAGGCGGGACACCTGCTCGTAGTAACCCTGCGCGTTCCTTCGCTGCGTCGTCGACCAGATGCCGACGACCGGCTGCTTGGACGACTCGCGGATCAGGTCGTTGGGCACCTGCAGCGCGATCGTGTTGACGTTGTAGCCCTTGAGCGTGTCCCGTCCGACCTCGGAGAGGTTCCCGCCGTAGAGCAGGTCGAAGACCCGCAGGTCGGCGAAGAACGGGTCGTCGGCCTGGCCGGCGAAGGTCGCGCCACCGCCCGCCGTCTTGTAGATCGCCTGGGACCGCAGTTTGGCGTAGTCCGGCATCGACGCCTTGCCCACGTTCGACGGCGCGACCGGCACGTTGTCCGCGAGCCTCGTCTTGGAGACCACCTTCTGGTTGTGCAGCTTGACCAGGTCGATGTTGTAGGTCTGCGTGATGTTCAGGTTCGGGTCGTCGAGGCTCTTCACCGCCCCCGTGTTGTAGAGGAAGGTGTTCTTGTTCTTGACGTGCGTCTTGAACGTGTAGCGGAAGAGCAGCTCGCCCTGCGCGTCACCGTTGTTGTCGACATGGATGTCGTACTGCGCGTCGTCCGCGAACGTGTAGAAGTTCGGTCCGCCGGCCGGCTCCTCGAAGGGGATCCAGTTGGCCACGATCGTCGTGGTGTCCGGCTTGTCCGGGCTCACGAACGCGTACAGGTCCGTGTTGTCGTACTGCGGGGTCCCCGAGATCAGCGGGGCCTCCCGGTGCGAGGAGGCGGATGCCGCCCCGGGTTCCAGCGTGGCGACGCCGGCGGCTGCGAGCCCTCCGGCGGCCAGCGCACCACAGATGAGCGTGACCAGGCCCTTGCGTCCCGTGCCGCTCCTGGAGATGAGAGGTGTCATGCCGTCCGTCCTCAGTGCCAACTTGCCTTGACGGACGGGTATACGGAGCCGAGGAGCCGATCGGATTGGTCCGGCGGAAAAAATCTTTTCGGCTTTTCGGACCCGCGTTTTCGGCATGCTGATCCGTATCACCCGCCGGAGGTGTGCGCTCGTGCGGATGCGTGGAGTCAGAGGCAGGGCGGCCGGCTGCGGCCACGGAAGGGGGAACGGGGTGGAGGCGGACGAACTGCTCGTGCTCGTGGCGGGCGGTGACCAGCGGGCGTTCGAGGATCTGTACGCACTGGTGTCCGGACCGGTGTTCGGGCTCGTGCGACGGGTGGTGCGCGACCCCGCCCAGTCCGAGGAGGTCGCCCAGGAGGTGCTGCTCGAACTGTGGCGCTCCGCCGCCCGGTTCGACCCCGCCCGGGGCAGCGCCCTCTCCTGGATCCTCACCCTCGCCCACCGCCGCGCCGTCGACCGGGTGCGCAGCGCCCGCGCGGCCGGCGAACGCGAACAGCGCGAGGCCCTGCGCGCCGGGGAACCCGCCTTCGACCATGTCTCCGAGGAGGTCGAGGCAGGCCTGGAGCGCGAGTGGGTGCGCCGCTGCCTGAACCGGCTCACCGCGCTGCAGCGCCAGTCCGTGACGCTCGCCTACTACGACGGCTACACGTACCGTGAGGTGGCCGAGCGGCTGAAGCTGCCGCTGGGCACGGTCAAGACGCGGATGCGCGACGGACTCACCCGGCTGCGCGAGTGCCTGGGAGGTGCCGCATGAGCATCCTCGGCCGCATGCTGGGCCGCGAGGACCTGCACTCCCTCGCCGCTCCCTACGCGCTCGACGCCCTCGACCCGGCCGAGCGGCGCCGCTTCGAGAAGCACCTGAAGGGCTGTGACCGCTGCGCCGCAGAGGTGCGGGCCCTGTCCGAGGACGCGGTGCGCCTCGCCTGGTCCGCGGCGGCACCCGCGCCGGCCGCCCTGCGCGACCGGGTCCTGGCCGCCGTCCGCACCACCCCGCAGGAGCAGGGTCCCGCGCCCGCGCGGGAGCGCTCGCCCCAGCTGCCGCCGCACGTCTGGGGCACCCAGCCTCCGCCGTCGCGCACCCGTACGCCCCGCGGGCGCCCCCTCTTCGTCCCGTTCGCCACGGCGACCGCCGCCGCGGCCCTGGTCGTCGCCTCCCTCTTCGCCGTCCAGGCGAACCGCACCCAGGGCAGGCTCGACGCCGAACGGGCTCAGGCACGTGAGATCGCACACGTTCTGGCTGCTCGCGACGCCCGCGCCGCGAACAGCGAGGACGCCCGGGGCCGCAGTATCGGAGTAATCGCCTCCGCATCCGAGGGGCGGGCCGTCGTCACCCTCAGCGGATACGGCACCCCGTCCGGCGGCCGCGTGCACCAGCTCTGGCTCATGCGCCCCCATGTGCAACCGCGCTCCCTCGGGCTCTTCGCGGGCGACACGCCCTTGGTCGCCAAGGGTCTCGGCAAGTCCTCGACGTCACTCGCAGTAACCGTCGAGCCTGACGGAGGGTCAGCACAGCCCACCGGCCAGCCCCTTGTCCAACTCACCCTGAAATCGGTCGGATTCGGAGAGTAGTCGTCGAGGGATGGTCAACAGCCTTGCGGGGAAGGTGAATCCTGTGGGCGCGATACACGCGTGCCCCACTGGGGGGATAGGGTTACTCTGCCCGGGCCGGGTGGACTCGTACGGGTGGGGAGTGACATGGAGCAGATAACACGCAGCAGGGCCAGGGTCCCTGCTATTACCTGCGGGAGCAGCGCGACCAGTTCGCGCCTCGACCGCCATCTCTCGGTGCTGGCGGGTCCCGCCATACCGCACCAGCAGGCGGCCGAGGCGACTTCGCTGATGCTCGAGCTGACGGCACGTGACACCCCGCGCGAGCGCAGCGACCGGGGCAGGCGGGTCAGTCGCGTCTCCCTCTTCGCGCCGCTGCGCCGGCTGCGCCGCTCGCTGTTCGGCGGGCACTGAGCAGTCACTGAGCGAACCGGCAGTACCTGGATCCTGATCCAGGAGGCCCGCGCTCAGGCCGCCACACCGGCCCGGCGCAACGCTGCGATCTCGTCGTCCGTCATCCCCACGGCACGCAGCAGCGCCCCGGTGTGCTGTCCGAGCGCGGGCACATCACCCATCCGTGCCTCGTCCCCGCCCGGCAGTGTGATGGGAGGCAACAACGCCTTCAGCGGCCCCACCGGCGAACCCACCTGACGCCACCGTTCCCTGGCCGCCAGCTGCGGATGCTCCGCGAGTTCCTGCAGATCCCTGAGCCGTGCGCAGGCGATGCCCGCGCGCTCCAGCCGGCCCAGCGCCTCGTCCGCGCTCAGCGTGCCCAGTGCCCCGGCGACCAGTTCGTCGGTCCGCTCCCGGTTGGCCACCCGCGCCGCATTCGTCGCGCAGGCCGGGTCCGTCGCCAGTTCCGGCCGTCCTATGACCTGCTCGGCGAGCCGCCGCCACTCGCGGTCGTTCTGCACCGACAACAGCACCCGTCCGCCGTCAGCCGTCGCATAGGCGTCGTAGGGAGCGATGACGGCATGCGCGAGGCCGGTACGGGCCGGGGGCTCACCGCCGTGCATCGCGTGGTGCAGCGGATGCCCCATCCACTCGGCGAGCGCCTCCAGCATGGACACCTCGACCGGCCCGCCCCGGCCGGTCGTGCCGCGCCGCACCAGCGCGGCCAGCACCCCCGAGAAGGCGTACATGGCCGCCGCGATGTCCGCCGCCGGGATCCCCGCCTTGACGGGCTGCCCGGGCGTGCCGGTCACCGACACCAGCCCCGCCTCGCACTGCACGAGCATGTCGTACGCCCGCTTGTCCGCGTACGGCCCCGAGCTGCCGTACCCCGAGATGTCCACGGCGATCAGCTGCGGATCCGCCGCGCACAGTGTGGCCGCGTCGAGCCCCAGCCGGGCCGCGGCCCCCTGGGCGAGGTTCTGCACGAACACGTCCGCGTCCGCGATCAGCCGCCGTACGACGTCCAGGCCGCGCGGGTCCTTGAGGTCGACCGCGATGGACTCCTTGCCCCGGTTGCACCACACGAAGTGCGAGGCCAGGCCCCCGGCCGCGGTGTCGTACCCGCGTGCGAAGTCGCCGCCGTCGATCCGCTCCACCTTGATGACCCTGGCGCCCAGGTCGGCGAGCTGCCGGGTCGCGAAGGGCGCGGACACGGCCTGTTCGACGGCGACGACGGTGATGCCCTCCAGGGGCAGCGGGAGAAGGTCCATGGGGTGGATGATCTCCCCTGACCGGCGGCTTTGTCAGCAGTGGGTCATCGCTCGCCGTGCGCGTACCGGTGTACGGCCAGGGGCAGGAACACGGCGATCAGGGCGAGGCTCCACAGCAGCGCCCCGGTGACCGGGTGGGCCACCGGCCAGGCGGAGTCCGCCGGGACGCGTGCGTCGCCGAACAGCTTCCGCAGGGCGGTGGTCACCGCGCTGATCGGGTTCCACTCGGCGAGGGTGCGCAGCCAGCCGGGCAGGTTTCCGGTGGGAATGTAGGCGTTCGACAGCAGTGGCAGCACGAAGGAGGAGGCACCGAGCTGCCCGGCGGCGTCCTCGCTGCGGGTGAGCAGCCCGAGGAAGATCCCGGCACAGGTGCAGGCGAACCGGAAGAGCAGCAGCAGCGCCACGGCCCCGGCTGCCGCGGGCACGGAGCCCTCGATCCGCCAGCCCACCGCGAGCCCCACCAGCAGCAGGGGGACGGTGCCGAGGGTGGTGACGACGAGGTCCGCCACCGCCTGCCCGAGCGGCACGGCGGCCCGGCTCACCGGCATCGTGCGGAAGCGGTCCATCACACCCCGGTGGGTGTCCGCGGCGGCCTGGAACATCCCGGTCATGAGCCCGCCGGCGGCGGTCGCGACCAGCAGCCCCGGCACGAGGAAGGAACGGTACTCGCGGCCGGGCATCGCCAGGGCACTGCCGAAGACGTAGCCGAAGAACAGCAGCATGTTGACCGGCATCAGCTGGGTCAGCACGGCGAGGCCGGGACTGTTGCGGACCCGGCGCAGCTGCCGGCCCGTCATTGCCCATCCGTCGTGGGTCAACGCGCTCATGCCACAGGCTCCCTGTCGTGGGCGGGCTCTCCGGTGAGCCGCAGAAAGACGTCGTCGAGGGTCGGCGGCCGCAGGCTCGCGTCGAGCAACGGCACGCCGGCCGCGTCCAGTTCGCGCACCAGGCGGGGCAGGGTGAGGGTCGGGTCGGTGGTGACCGCGCCGACGGCGTTGCGCTCATGGTCGAACACGGGCGCGGAACCGGTGAGTCGGTCGAGCACGCCGGCCGCGTCCAGCAGCCCTTCGGCGTGCGCGACAACGGCCTCGGCGTGCGACCCGATGAGCGCCTTGAGTTCGGCGGGTGACCCGGTGTGGGCGACGCTGCCCCGGTCCACCAGGGCGATGTCGTCGGCGAGTCGGTCGGCCTCCTCCAGATACTGCGTGGTGAGCAGCACCGTCGTGCCGTCCGCCTTCAGGTCGCGCACCGCTTCCCAGATGCGGGTGCGGCTGGCCGGGTCGAGGCCGGTGGTCGGCTCGTCGAGAAAGAGCACGTCGGGCCGGCGGATCAGGCTCGCCGCGAGGTCCAGCCGGCGCCGCATGCCCCCCGAGTAGGTGGCCGCCCTGCGGTCCGCGGCCTCGGCCAGCCCGAACCGCTCCAGCAGCTCGTCGGCGCGGCCGGCCGGGCCCCGCACCCGGTGCAGCCGCGCGAACAGCCGCAGGTTCTGCCGGCCGGTGAGGTCCCCGTCGACCGAGGCGTACTGCCCGGCGACCCCGATCCGGCGCCGTACCGCGGCCGGGTTCCGCACCAGGTCGTGCCCGGCCACCCGCGCCGAGCCGGCGTCGGGCCGCAGCAGTGTGGTCAGCAGCCGTACCGCCGTCGTCTTCCCCGCGCCGTTCTGGCCCAGCAGCCCGCACACCGTCCCCTGCCCCACGGCGAGGTCGAGCCCCCGCAGGGCGTGCACGGCTCCGAAGCGCTTCTCCAACCCCTCACTGAGTACACCGTACGTAGTAGTCATGTCGCGACCATAGCGCACTACGTACGTCGTACGTAACTACGATGGTGGCCGAGGTGATGACCGATGACAGACCGAGGGGCCGTCCCCGAAGTGATCTGGGCGCGCCCCGAGCGCACCGGCCGGGGCCCGAAGCCGGCCCACACCCGCGACGACATCGCGGCGGCGGCCGTCCGGATCGCCGACGCGCAGGGGCTCGACGGGGTCTCGATGCGGCACGTGGCGGCCGAGCTGGGCTGCGGCACCATGTCGCTCTACAACTACGTCCCCCGCAAGGAGGACCTGTACGAGCTGATGATGGACGCGGTGAGCGCGGAGCACGTCCTGTGGGAGCCCGGTGGGGACTGGCGGGCGGATCTGCTCCGGGTGGCCCACGGGACCCGCGCGCTGATGCACCGCCACCCGTGGGTGCCGCGCCTGATGTCCCCGGTCTACGGCTTCAGCCCGCACGCCCTTCGCTATCTGGAGCACTGCCTGGCCTGCCTGGACCCGCTGGAGGTGTCCAACGGCACCAAATTCGAGCTCATCGCCATGCTGAACGGCGTGGTGACCACCTACGTCCGCAACGAGTTCGACACGGCCGAGCGGGTGCGCGCGCTGCCCTGGTCGGAGGACGAGGAGAACGCGGCACGTACCGCGTACCTGAGCGGCCGGCTCGCCTCCGGCGCGCATCCGAGAATGGCGGCTGCGTTCAGCGAGGATCCGGGGCCGGTCGATCTGGAGGCGGTCTTCCAGCGGGCGTTGGAGCGGGTGCTGGATGGGTTCGCGCCGCGCTAGCCCGGGCGGCCGGTGCCGCCCCGCCGCTGGGGGGTCTCGGTGGGACTGATGGATCAGGAGCGCGCCGAGCGTCAACTCATACTGATCGCACATGACTTGGATGCGGCTCGCGGCGACGGCATCGAGCTGTGGCTGCGTGGCGGCTGGGCCATGGACTCCTTTCTCGGTGAGGTCACCCGCGATCACGGGGACATCGACTGGTTCGCCTGGGCCTGGGACGCGCCGCGCCTTGCCGCCGTCCTGGCCCGGGCCGGCCACCGGCCGGTGCCCGGCCCGCCCGCGGATCTCCAGCTGGACTTCACCAAGGACGGCCTGGACAGCAGCTTCACCCTGCTCGACGCCGAGCCGGGCCGTATCGGAGCCCTGGAGGTTGCGATCGTCGGTCCGCGCGCCCAGATCGAGATCAAGCGGATGATGCCCGTCTGGGATCCGTCCCGGCCCCGCCGTGCCAAGGACGTCGAGGACGTCGCACGGCTGCGGGCCGCCCTGGACGAGCCGCGCTAGAGCAGCGCGAACTGGCCCTCCGGGCCCTCCTCGTGGTGGTCCAGGACCGAGGCGGGGCGGTGGGACGAGTCCGGCGCCGGGAGGACGTCCGCCTTGCGGAGGTCCGCCGCGGTGATCGTCGAGACGGGCTTCAAGCCGGCCCGCTGTGGGCGCAGCTCCGACAGCAGGGCCAGGATCGTGATCAGCTCGAGGAGTTCGGAGGTCCAGGGCTGGGGCCAGGCGGTCGGGCGGATGGCGGCCAGGGTGCCGGGCTCGGGCGAGGCCGTGCGGGTAGCCAACCAGGCCTCCAGGACGCGGGCGCCCGACACCTCGTAGTCCCAGGCCCCCGGTGGGACGGGGGAGATGCGGCCCTCGTCGAGGTGGAGGGTCTCCTCGTCGCGGTCGAAGCCGACGGTCGCGGGGCGGGCGGGGAGGGGTGCGCGGACGTAGGGGCGGCGGCCGCCGGGGAGTTTGGGGCGGTCCCCGTCGCGGCGCATCAGCCACAGCATGCGGTGGCCCAGCTCGACGCCCCCGGACCAGAGTTCCGGGTCCTCGGTGAGCGGCACGGTGAGGTCGGGGCGGATCACCGCCATGATCCAGGCCAGTACGTCCGGCGGGCCGGGGTGTGTGCCGAGCCGGGCGGAGAGGTGGTCCAGCAGGCCCGGCGCCAGGTTCGGTTCCGTGCCGCCCGGGCGGCGGTACAGCGGGCGAATGCGGCCGGTGCGCAGGGTGGGCAGGAGAGCGGTCGCCAGGAGGGGGGTGTGCCCGGTCGTCTCCGTGCCCGTCTCCACCACGAACACCTGGTGCTCGTCGGCCACCCGCCACAACTCCGGGCGGGCCGTGTCGATCAGCCGGTGGTCCGGGATCAGCCACTGCTCGTCGAAGGGTGCCGCCAGGACCCGTACCGGTTCGGCGCAGGGGCCCTCGGCGCGCGCCAGCCGCTCCGTGCCGGTGGACTGGCCCGGCAGCTGCCCCACCGCCGACTGCGGCGTACGGGAGCGCGTCGGCTCGAACAGGGCCTCCCGGTCCGGCCCTTCGGACTTGAGCAGGGCGGCCCAGCGGGTCTTCAGGGACGCCGCGTCGGGTGCCGTCGGCCAGGCGCGGCCCGGCCGCAGCGGTGCGACGGACCACGGCATGAGGTCCGCGAGCAGCGGAGCGTCGTCGTGCGTCACGCTGGGCATGGTACGGCCTGCTTCCGCGCGCCGGGTCAGGTGGCGTCCAGGGTCACCGTGAAGGAGAAGCGGTCCCCCCGGTAGTGGATGACCGCCACGTCCAGGACCCGGCCCTCGGCGTCGTACGTCACGCCCGTGTAGTGCAGGATCGGGCTGAGCAGCGGCACCTCCAGCAGGCGGGCGGTCTCCGGGTCGGCGAGCCTCGCCTCCACGGTGTCCGTGATGCGGCTGATGTCCGCGCCGACGACGTCCCGCAGCACCTTCGTCATCGGCCAGCGGACCAGGTCGTCCAGGTCGATGCGCGCGGCCAGTTCGGGTCGTACGTGGTTGAGGGCGTGGTTGGTCGGCTCGCCGGTCTTCTCGTCGCTGCGCAGGCGGTGGTACGTGGCCACCTCCGTGAGGTCGGGGAAGTGCTCGGCGAGACCGGCCGGCACGGGGACGCGGCCGTGGTCCAGCAGCTCGGTCGTCATACCGGACTGCTGGGCCACGATCGCGTCCACCGAGCCGAGCAGCCGCACCGGTGCACCGCGCCGCACGTCCGGCTCGATGAACGTGCCGCGCCGCCGGTGCCGGCTGATCAGCCCCTCGTCCTCCAGTTCCTTCAGCGCCTGCCGCATGGTCAGCACGCTGACCCCGTAGTGCCCGGCCAGCTGCTCCTCGGTGGGCAGGCGCAGCGGATCCCGTGGCGAGCGGCCGAGTATCGAGGCGCGCAGCGACTGCGACACCTGGTACCACAGCGGCAGCTTGCGGTTCAGGACGATCGAATCCGGAGCGAATGAGGTCACATGGCTATCCGTACCTGTTGAGGAACGTTCTGTGCAACGCAGCTGTCACAGCGCGCGGAAGTGACGTTCGAGTCCCTGCCACACGTCGTCGTACCGCTGCTGGAGGTGGTCCGCACCGGCCGCGTGCGGGGTGAGCGTCACCGGCCAGCGCGTCTCGAACATGAACGCCAGCCCGTCGTCGATCTTCTGCGGCTTCAGTTCGGCGGCGCTCGCCCTGTCGAACGTCTCCCGGTCCGGGCCGTGCGCGGACATCATGTTGTGCAGCGAGCCGCCGCCCGGCACGAAGCCCTCCGCCTTGGCGTCGTAGGCGCCCTCGACGAGGCCCATGTACTCGCTCATCACGTTCCGGTGGAAGTACGGCGGCCGGAAGGTGTCCTCGCCCACCAGCCAGCGGGGCGCGAAGACCACGAAGTCGACGCCGGCCAGGCCCGGGGTGTCCGACGGGGAGGTCAGGACCGTGAAGATGGAGGGGTCCGGGTGGTCGTACGAGATGGTGCCGATCACATTGAAACGGCGCAGGTCGTAGACGTACGGCACATGGTTGCCGTGCCACGCGACCACGTCGAGGGGCGAGTGGTCGTACGTCGCCGTCCAGAGGTTGCCGCAGAACTTGTTCACCACCTCCACCGGGCCCTCCACGTCCTCGTACGCGGCGACCGGTGCCCGGAAGTCCCGGGCGTTGGCGAGCCCGTTGGCGCCGATGGGGCCGAGGTCGGGGAGCTGGAAGGGTGCCCCGTAGTTCTCGCACACATAGCCGCGTGCCGTCGGGCTCTGCCCGCCGTCCGGCGCGGTGTCCAGCAGCTCCACACGGAAGCGCACCCCGCGTGGGATCAGCGCCACATGGCCCGGTTCCACATGCAGCCCGCCGAACTCGGTGTGCAGCAGCAGCCCGCCGCGCTCCGGCACGATCAGCAGTTCCCCGTCGGCGTCGGAGAAGACCCGCTCCATCGAGGAATTGGCGTGGTACAGGTGCACGGCCATGCCGGAGCGCTGGCTCGCGTCCCCGTTGCCGCCCAGGGTCCACAGGCCCGCCAGGAAGTCCGTGCCGGTCGGCGGCTCGGGGAGCGGGTTCCAGCGCAGCCGGTTCGGGTCGGGCACGGTCTCGGTGAAGGGAGCGGTGCGGATCGCGCCGTTGCCGGTCCGGGTGAACGCCGGGTGCGCGGCCGACGGGCGGACCCGGTACAGCCAGGAGCGTCGGTTGTGCGACCGCGGCTCGGTGAAGGCCGAACCGCTCAGCTGCTCGGCGTACAGGCCGAGCGGCGCGCGCTGCGGCGAGTTGCGGCCCTCGGGCAGGGCGCCCGGCACCGCCTCCGAGGCGTGTTCGTTGCCGAACCCGGACAGATACGACAGTCCCTCGGCGGTCTTCCGTGCTCCCCCACGCTCGAATTCGCTCGCGCGGGCGGTGCCCCCATCGCTCATGATCGCTCCCTTGCGCTCCTCATTCCTATGCATCACCGTAGGAATGAGTGGGGGCGGGCGCAAGAGGGCTTGGGGTCGTCCTTCCTCCCGGGGCGGGGCCGGAACCAGACTTGAGGGGGATTCGGTTGGCGGAACGTTGTTCTAATCTCCCGGGCATGTCGTGGACGTCATGGAGGCGCAGAGCCCTGACCCTGCTCTCGGTCTGCGTCCTGCTGCCGCTCGGGTTGCAGGGCTGCGGGACCGGTGAGGCGCACGGGAGCGCCGGTGCCGTCTCGCCCTCTCCCGTGGGCAAGGTCCTGGACGACACGGACGAGACCGGCCGCCATCTGCGCGAGGTCGGCAAGGAGGACGCACCCGAGGTCGGTGTCGAGGTGACCCCGGACGCCGCCGGCGGCTGGAACGTGCGGCTGAGCCTGCGCCACTTCCGTTTCTCCCCGGCCGGCGAACGGTCGAAGGCGGTCCCCGGGCACGGCCTCGCGTCCCTCTTCGTCGACGGCCGCCAGGTCTCCCGGCTGCGCGCACCCGAGTACCACCTGACCCCCCGCCTGGTCCCGCACGGCACCCATCACGTCACCGCCCGCCTGTACGCCGACGACGGCACGGTGTGGGCCGTGCACGGCGACCCGGTCCAGAGCACCGCCGACATCACGGCGTCCGGCGCGGAGACGGGGCCGGCGGCGACACCCCGATGAGGGCGGGTGCCTCCCCGATGAGTGCAACGGGCACCCTTTTCCGTACTGGGGGGCGAGGTTCACCGGATCCCGGCGGAAAGGCATCATGAAGTCCGTGCCCCACGCGACATCGCTTCGTCGCGCGCCTGTCCAGCGGCGCAGCGCCGAACGGCTGACCAGGATCCTGGACGCCTGCGCCGACCTCCTCGACGAGGTCGGCTACGACGAGCTGAGCACCCGTGCGGTGGCCCTGCGCGCCGGAGTGCCCATCGGCTCGGTCTACCGCTTCTTCGGCAACAAGCGGCAGATGGCCGACGCCCTCGCCCAGCGCAACCTGGAGCGGTACACCGAGCGCGTCACGCAGCGCCTCCAGGAGGCACGGCAGGGCGACTGGCGGGATGCCATGGACGCCGTACTGGACGAGTACCTGAGCATGAAGCGCACCGCGCCCGGCTTCTCCCTCGTGGACTTCGGCAACCAGATCCCCGTCGGCGTCCGCGAGGCCGAACCCAACACCCGGGTCGCCGACCGCCTCACCGACCTGCTCGCCGGCTTTCTCGGCCGGACCCCGGACGACGAGCTGCGACGCGTCTTCCTGGTCGCCGTGGAGAGCGCGGACACCCTCGTGCAGCTGGCCTTCCGGATCGACCCCCAGGGCGACGAGGCGATCATCCACGAGACGCGGGAGCTGTTGCGGGCGTACCTGGGGCGTGTGCTCGACTGAGCCTTCCGTCTCGACCGGGCCTCTCGTCCCGGCCGGGCCTCTCGTGCAGATCCCGGCGGCGACAAGGGGCTCCCCTCCATGCCTACCGGTCGGTATGCTCGCCCCAGCCCGCCTGTGCCCCAGCGGTACGGCCGCCGCCGACCCTCCGGGAGGACCCGTGTCCCGCACCGCCCTGCGAATCTGCCCCCTGTGCGAGGCGACCTGCGGGCTGACCCTCACCATCGAGGGCACCCGAGTCACCGGCGCCCGCGGCGACCGCGAGGACGTCTTCAGCAAGGGGTTCATCTGCCCCAAGGGCGCCTCCTTCGGCGCCGTCGACGGCGACCCCGACCGGCTGCGCACCCCGCTCGTCCGCGAGGACGGCACCCTGCGCGAGGCCACCTGGGAGGAGGCCTTCGACGCGGTCGCCGCGGGCCTGCGCCCGGTCGTGGAGCGGTACGGCGCCGACGCCCTCGGACTCGTCCTCGGCAACCCCAACGTGCACACCATGGCCGGCGCCCTCTACCCTCCGGTCCTGCTCGGCGCGCTGCGCACCCGCAGCCTGTTCACCGCCTCCACGGTCGACCAGATGCCCAAGCACGTCTCCAGCGGACTGCTCTTCGGCGACGCCCACGCCATCCCGGTGCCGGACCTCGACCACACCGACCATCTGCTCCTCATCGGCGCCAACCCCGTGGAGTCCAACGGCAGTCTGTGCACCGCACCCGACTTCCCCGGCAAGCTCAAGGCCCTCAGGGCCCGCGGCGGCCGGCTCACCGTCGTGGACCCGCGCCGCACCCGGACCGCGAAGCTCGCCGACCGGCACATCGCCGTCCGGCCCGGAGCCGACGCCCTGCTGCTCGCCGCGATGGCCACCGTACTGTTCGAGGAGGACCTGACCGACCTCGGGCAGCTCGCCCCGCACGTCCAGGGACTACCCGAACTCCGCGACTCCCTGAGGGAGTTCACCCCCGAGGCCGTCGCCGGGGCGTGCGACGTCGAGCCCGCCCTCATCCGCACGCTCGCCCGCGAACTCGCCGCCGCCCCCACCGCCGCGGTCTACGCCCGCATCGGCAGCTGCACCGTTCCGCACGGCACCGTGGCGAGCTGGCTGGTCGACGTCCTCAACATCCTCACCGGCAACCTGGACCGGCCGGGCGGCGCCCTGTTCCCGCAGGCGGCCACCGACAGGACGCCCCGTCCGGCGGGCCCCGGACACGGCTTCGCGCTCGGCCGCTGGCACTCACGGGTGCGGCGACTTCCGGAGGCCAAGGGCGAGTTGCCGCTCTCCGCGCTGGCCGAGGAGATCGACACCGCCACCGAGGCGGGCGAGCCCATCCGCGCGCTCGTCGTGATCGCGGCCAACCCGGTGCTGTCCGCCCCCGACGGCCGGCGCCTCGACAAGGCACTGGACTCGCTGGACTTCATGGTCAGCGTCGACCCCTACCTCAACGAGACCTCCCGCCACGCCGACGTCGTGCTGCCCCCGCCGCCGCCCGCGCAGAGCCCGCACCACGACTTCGCCTTCAACACCCTCGCCGTCCGCAACCAGGTCCGCTACAGCCGCCCCGCCGTACCCCTGGAACCCGGCCGCATGGCCGAGACGGAGATCCATGCCCGGCTCACCCTGGCCGTGACCGGCATGCACGGCGCCGACCCGGGCGCGGTGGACACGATGGTGATCGAGCAGACCCTCGGCAAGGCCGTCCAGGAGGCCCACTCCCCGGTGCACGGCCGCGACCCGAAGGAACTCGCCGCACAGCTCACCGGGGACACCGGCCCCGAGCGCCGGCTCGACCTGATGCTGCGCCTCGGCCCCTACGGCGACGGCTTCGGCGTACGGCCCGACGGGCTGAACCTGGACCGGCTGCTCGCGCACCCGCACGGCATCGACCTCGGCCCGCTGCGGCCCCGGCTGCCGCAGCCCCTGAAGACCGTGAGCGGCAGGGTCGAGCTGCTGCCCGAGCCGATCGCCGGCGACCTGCCCCGGCTCCGGGCCGCCCTGCGCGAGCGCCCCGCGGAGCTCGTCCTCGTCGGCCGTCGCCATCTGCGCTCCAACAACAGCTGGATGCACAACGTGCCCGCCCTCACCGGCGGCAGCAACCGCTGCACCCTCCACATCCACCCCGAGGACGCGGAGCGCCTCGGTGTGCGGGACGGGGCGGACGTACGCGTGAAGGGGGCCGGGGGAGAGGTGGTCGCCCCCGCCGAGGTCACCGACGGCGTCCGGCCGGGCGTGGTGAGCCTGCCGCACGGCTGGGGTCACGACCGCCCCGGGACCCGGATGAGCCACGCGGTCCGGGAGCCCGGTGTCAACGTCAACCAGCTCCTGGACGGCAGCCTGCTCGACCCGCTGTCGGGCAACGCGGTCCTCAACGGAGTGCCCGTCGAACTCACCGCACAGCTGTGACCTGGAGTTTTGCGCTTATTGCTCGCGCGTCAACGTCTTGTTAACGTCGTTTGACGGGACCTAACGTCGTCGCACCGCCGACCCCAGGTGGGATGTTCAAGGGCGAACGTTAGGTATCCACTCATGCTGACCATCCTCGGCTTCGCCATGATCGCGACCTTCCTGGTCCTGATCATGCTGAAGAAGATGTCGCCGATCGCGGCGCTCGTGCTGATCCCGGCACTGTTCTGCGTCTTCGTCGGGAAGGGCGCAGGGCTCGGCGACTACGTCATCGACGGCGTGACCGGCCTCGCCCCCACCGCGGCGATGCTCATGTTCGCGATCGTCTACTTCGGTGTGATGATCGACGTCGGCCTCTTCGACCCGATCGTCCGGGCCATCCTGAGGTTCTGCAAGGCCGATCCGCTGCGGATCGTCGTCGGAACGGCCGTACTCGCCGCGATCGTGTCGCTCGACGGCGACGGCTCGACCACCTTCATGATCACGGTCTCGGCGATGTACCCGCTGTACAAGCGACTGAAGATGAGCCCGGTCGTGATGACCGGTGTGGCAGCCATGGCCAACGGCGTGATGAACACGCTGCCCTGGGGCGGTCCGACCGCACGGGCCGCGACCGCGCTGAAGCTGGACGCGAGCGACATCTTCGTGCCGATGATCCCGGCGCTCGCCACGGGCCTGCTGTTCGTGTTCGTCCTCGCCTACGTCCTCGGCCGCCGAGAGCGGGGGCGGCTCGGCGTGCTGACGCTGGACGAGGTGCTGGTGGCGCAGACCCGCACGGAGACCGTGCTGATCGGTGCCGGCAGCGGCAAGGGCGCCCGGAGCACGGGTGGTTCCGGCGACGCTGGCGCGGACCTGCCCGACGAGCCCGAGGACGAGCGCTTCCAGGGCCTCGACCCGAACCGTGCCACCCTGCGCCCCAGGCTCTACTGGTTCAACGCGCTGCTCACGGTCGCCCTGCTCACCGCCATGATCATGGAGTGGCTGCCGATCCCGGTGCTGTTCCTGCTCGGTGCCGCGCTCGCGCTGACCGTCAACTTCCCGCACATGCCGGACCAGAAGGCCCGGCTGGCCGCGCACGCCGACAACGTCCTCAACGTCTCCGGCATGGTCTTCGCGGCCGCCGTCTTCACCGGCGTCCTGCAGGGCACCGGCATGGTCGACCACATGGCCACGTGGCTGGTGGACAACATCCCCGCCGGCATGGGCCCGCACATGGCCTTCGTCACCGGCGTGCTGAGCATCCCGCTCACGTACTTCATGTCCAACGACGGCTTCTACTTCGGCATCCTGCCGGTGCTCGCCGAGGCCGGGCAGGCGCACGGCGTCTCCTCCGTCGAGATCGCCCGCGCCTCGCTCGTCGGCCAGCCGCTGCACATGTCCAGCCCGCTCGTCCCGGCCGTGTACGTCCTCGTCGGCATGGCCAGGGTCGAGTTCGGCGACCACACCAGGTTCGTCGTGAAGTGGGCCGTCCTGACCTCCCTCGTGGTGCTCGGGGCGGGGATCCTCTTCGGCATCATCTGATCTCCGGAGGAAGACGCGTCCATGGCGCCAGGTATTGCGCCGCACGAGCGATATCTGACGGCGCGCCGGGCGTCGATGCCGCGGGGCACGGTGCTCGTGAAGCAGAGTCCAGGCGAAAGAGCGATTTGTATGAAAATCGTCTGAACTCGGAGGAATGCGCATGCCCACCCTGACACTCCCACGTGCCGTCGGCTCCCGCGCGGGCGCCACCGTCGTCCTCACCGCCCTCGCCGCGGCGGGAGCGTCGTGGGTGGCGGCGCCGACCGCGGTGGCCCAAGGAGAGAACGGCGACATCAGGGTCCACCGGGTCTATGCGCTTCCCGGCACGGGGAAGGACGAGTCGCAGGTCTGCCGGTTCTATCTCGACGCCGTCAACTTCGACACCCTGGCCAGCATCCCGTACACCATCACGCCGCAGCCCCCGCTGCCCACGTCCGCCACCGTCACCGGCTCCGTTCCGCTCGCCGGCGGTGCCGGGCACACCGACCCGCTGGGGCTGGCGGACGGCCAGTACAAGATCACCTGGATCGTCGCGGGCGCCACCAAGGAGAAGGTCTTCCGCGTCAACTGCCGCGACCTGGCCAAGGAGGACGGGGCGCACGCTCCGGGCCAGATCGAGGACCACCAGCAGAAGGACCAGCAGGGCGGTCAGCAGAAGGACCAGCAGGGCAACCAGCAGAAGGACCAGCAGAAGGACCAGCAGGGCAACCAGCAGAAGGATCAGCAGAGCGACCAGCGCGACGACGCGGCCTGGGCACAGGGCGGCGACCACAACGACGGCCCGAAGGGCGGCGTGCACGCGGGCGGCGGCGGCCTGGTCGACACTTCGGGCGCCTTCTCGCCGGTGGCCGCGGCGGCGGCCGTGGGACTGGTCGCGGTCAGCGGAGTGGCGTACCTCCGGCTGATCCGCCGTCGGCCGCATGGCGCCGCGTAGGCGCAGACGCAGGCCGTGGTACCGGACCCGCGCCTACCGTCTCGCCAGGACGGCCCTGCTCGCGGCCGTCCTGGTGACGGTGGGGGTCCGGTGCGGCGGGGACGACGGACCGGCCTCCTCCCTCCGGGCGGGCGGTCCGGCCGCCGACCCGGGCTCCGACCGCACCGACGGGCGGGGCGCGGGCCGGGAGGATTCCGCCCCGGCCCGCCCGACGCCCCCGCCCCGCCCACTGTCCCGATCCCGCCCCACGTCCCTCCGTATCCGGTCCCTGGGGATCGACGCACCGGTCATCGGGCTACGGCTCGACCGGGACCGGCAGCTGGAGACACCGCCGCTCGGCCGGCCGAAGGAAGTCGGCTGGTACCAGGGCGGCGCCACACCGGGGGAGTCGGGCACCGCGATCGCCGTCGGCCACCGCGACACCGCGACCGGCCCCGCCGTCTTCGCCGCGCTCGCCCAGGTGAAGCCCGGCAAGCTGATCGAGGCCGAGCGGGCGGACGGCCGTACCGCCGTCTACACCGTGGACCGGGTGAAGGTCTTCGACAAGACCGGTTTCCCCGACAAGGAGGTGTACGGCCCGGCCCGCCGCCCGGAGCTGCGCGTACTCACCTGCGGCGGCCTGTTCACCCGGCGCACGGGCTACACGAGCAACGTGGTGGTCTTCGCCCACCTGACCGCGACGAGATGACCGCACGGCGCGCCCGTCGGCCGACCGCGCCCCGGCGACCCGAATCCCGTCGTCCGCTTCCGCCCCTGCCAGGGGCGCGGCGTACGATGCCGCGCCCCGTCTTCCCCGGCCGAGCACATTCCGTTAACTTCCGTGACCCACAGGCCTCGTACGACCCGCACGCGGCCTTCGGACCCACGGAGCAGCGGCGCTCCGGACAGCCCCCGGGGGCACCAGCCATGACACGCGCCATCTCTCTGCACGACGTGAGCAAGTCCTACACGCGGGGCACCCGCGTGGTGGACCGGCTCTCGCTGGACATCGCGCCCGGCGAGTTCCTGGTCCTGCTCGGACCCTCCGGCTGTGGCAAGTCCACCGTGCTGCGCGTGATCGCCGGGCTCGAGGAGATCGACGAGGGCGAACTGCTCCTCGACGGCGAGTACGCCAACGACTGGCTGCCCTCCGACCGCCGCATCGCGATGGTCTTCCAGAACTTCGCCCTCTACCCGAGCATGACCGGCCGCGACAACATCGGCTTCCCGCTGCGCATCGAGGCCCCCGGCGCCGACCCCCGCCCGCGCGTGGACGCGACCGCCCGCATGCTCGGCATCGAGGACCTGCTCGACCGCTTCCCCAGCCAGCTCTCCGGCGGCGAACGCCAGCGCGTCGCCATGGGCCGGGCCATCGCCCGCCACCCCTCCGCCTTCCTGATGGACGAGCCGCTGTCCAACCTCGACGCCAAGCTCCGCAACCGCCTGAGGGCCGAAATATCGCAGCTCACCCGCGAGTTGGGCGTGACCACGGTGTACGTCACGCACGACCAGGCCGAGGCCATGTCGCTCGGCGACCGGGTCGCCGTCCTGCGCGGCGGGGTGCTCCAGCAGGTCGGCAGCCCGCGCGAGGTGTACGCGCTGCCCCGCAACGTCTTCGTCGCGGCCTTCATCGGCACCCCGCGCATCAACCTGCTGTGCGGGGTGGTCCGCGCCCCGTTGGACGGCGCCATGACCATCAGCCTCGGCAGGCAGGCGCTGCGCCTGCCCGAACCCCTCTCCCCGGACCACCGGTTGCTGCGCGTGCAGCAGGGCCGTGAGGTGATCGTCGGGCTGCGCTCGGAGGCGGTCCGCATCTCCCCCACGTTCTCGGCTTCGCGCGGACATGGGGGACTCCCATGGCCTGCCGCCGCCCGGCCCGGCGAGGTGGCGATCAGCGGCCTGGTGGAGCACGTGGAGTTCCAGGGGCACGAGGTCCTCGTCCACTTCAACACCGGTTCGAGCCCGGCCGTCGTACCGGAGCTGGAGGCCCCGCGCCCGTCCGGCCGCCCCGCGCGGCGCCGCCGGGAGGGCGCCACGGTCCTGGACCGGCTCAGGGATCGGGCCGGTGCCCTGCGCGCCGGGCCGGTCGTGGTCCTGGAGGACCCGCCGGACGAGGGCCCCGCCCCCGTGCCCGCGGAGGGCCGGATGCCCGGCGACCTGGTCGTGCGCACCACCCCGGACATCCAGCTCCGGCACGGCATGCAGGTCCCCCTGCTCGTCGACATCGCCCACCTCTTCGTCTTCGACCGGCACGGCGAACGGATCTGCCCGTCCCCGGCACGGCTGCCGGACCTGGAGGAGTGAGTCCAGCGTCCTGCTGGTACCCGCAGGGGCGGGCGGACCCGAGCGACCGCTGTATCGAGGACATCCGGCGCGCCTGCGAGAAGCCTTTCGGCCAGGAGCCCGTGGGTGGGGTGGACGAACGGGGGCAGGCCGACTTCTGATATCCCGGGGACGTCCGGTCATGTATGGCGCCTGAAAACTAACGCCGCTAGTTTGTTGCCGGACGACGCAGCACTGCCGGGAGGAAGCAGCATGAAGGCACATGACGGCCTGTACATCGACGGCGCCTGGCGCCCCGCCGAGAGCCGGGACGTGATCGACGTCGTGAATCCGGCCGACGAGCAGGTCATCGGCCGGGTTCCGGCCGGGAGCGCCCTGGACGTGGACACCGCCGTACGTGCCGCACGCGCCGCCCTCCCGGCCTGGGCCGCCACACCCCCGGCCGAGCGGGCCGCGCGCCTGGCCGCGCTGCGGGACGCGCTCGCGGCCCGCAAGGACGAGATCGCCGAGACGGTCACCGCCGAACTGGGCGCCCCGCCGCAGTTCGCGCAGGCGGTGCACGCGGGCGTGCCGATCGCCGTCGCGGGCTCCTACGCCGGCCTGGCCGCCACCCACTCCTTCGAGGAGAAGGTCGGCAACTCCACGGTCCTGCACGAGCCGATCGGTGTCGTCGGCGCGATCACGCCCTGGAACTACCCGCTCCACCAGATCGTCGCCAAGGTCGCCCCGGCGCTCGCCGCGGGCTGCACCCTCGTCCTCAAGCCCGCCGAGGACACCCCGCTCACCGCCCAGCTCTTCGCGGAGGCGGTTCATGAGGCGGGCGTACCGGCCGGTGTGTTCAACCTCGTCACCGGCCTCGGCCCGGTCGCCGGACAGGCGCTCGCCGAACACCCGGGCGTCGACCTGGTCTCCTTCACCGGCTCCACCGCGGTCGGCCGGCAGATCGGCGCGGTCGCCGGGGCGGCCGTCAAGAAGGTGGCGCTGGAACTGGGCGGCAAGTCCGCCAACGTCATCCTGCCGAGCGCCGACCTCGCCAAGGCCGTCAACGTCGGCGTCGCCAACGTCATGTCCAACTCCGGCCAGACGTGCAGTGCCTGGACCCGGATGCTGGTCCACCGCGACCGGTACGACGAGGCCGTCGAACTGGCCGCCGCGGCCGCCGCCAAGTACGGCGAGCGCATCGGACCGGTCGTCAGCGCCAAGCAGCAGGCCCGCGTGCGCGGTTACATCGAGAAGGGTGTCGCCGAGGGCGCCCGCCTGGTCGCCGGCGGCCCCGAATCCCCGCGCGAGAAGGGCTGCTTCGTCAGCCCGACGGTCTTCGCGGACGTCACCCCGGAGATGACGATCGCGCAGGAGGAGATCTTCGGCCCGGTCCTCTCGATCCTCCGCTACGAGGACGAGGAGGACGCCCTGCGCATCGCCAACGGCACCGTCTACGGCCTCGCCGGCGCCGTCTGGGCCGGCGACGAGGCCGAGGCCGTGGCCTTCGCCCGCCGTATGGACACCGGTCAGGTCGACATCAACGGCGGCCGGTTCAACCCCCTCGCCCCCTTCGGCGGCTACAAGCAGTCCGGCGTCGGCCGGGAACTGGGCAGCCACGGGCTCGCCGAGTACCTCCAGACCAAGTCCCTCCAGTTCTAAGGAAGTCCACGACCCATGGCCGTACGAGCCGCCGTCCTGCCCGCCATCGGCGCCGCGCTGAAGATCACCGACATCGAGCTGCCCGAGCCGGGCCCCGGGCAGGTCCGCGTCCGCCTCGCCGCCGCCGGTGTCTGCCACTCCGACCTGTCCCTGTCCAACGGCACCCTGCGGGTGCCGGCCCCGGTGGTGCTCGGCCACGAGGGCGCCGGAACCGTCGTGGCCGTGGGCGAGGGCGTCACCCACGTGTCGCCCGGCAGCCCCGTGGTCCTCAACTGGGCGCCGTCCTGCGGCACCTGCCACGCCTGCACGCTCGGCGAGGTCTGGCTGTGCGCCAACGCGCTGAACGGCACCGCCGACGTCTACGCCCGCACCGCCGACGGCACCGGCCTCCACCCCGGTCTGAACGTGGCCGCGTTCGCCGAGGAGACCGTCGTCGCCTCCTCCTGCGTGCTGCCCCTGCCGGAAGGGGTCCCGCTCACCGACGCGGCCCTCCTCGGCTGCGCCGTCCTGACCGGCTACGGCGCCGTCCACCACTCGGCCGGGGTCCGCCCGGACGAGACGGTCGCGGTGTTCGGCGTCGGGGGAGTGGGCCTGGCCACCCTCCAGTCCGCGCGCATCGCGGGCGCGTCCCGGATCATCGCCGTCGACGTCTCGCCGGAGAAGGAGGAACTGGCCCGCGCCGCCGGTGCCACGGACTTCGTCCTCGCCTCCGACACCACCCCCCGCGAGATCCGCGCCCTCACCGACAAGCAGGGCGTCGACGTCTCCGTGGAGTGCGTGGGCCGCGCGGTCACCATCCGCGCCGCCTGGGAGTCCACCCGCCGGGGCGGCCGTACGACGGTCGTCGGCATCGGCGGCAAGGACCAGGAGGTCACCTTCAACGCCCTGGAGATCTTCCAGTGGGGCCGCACGCTGTCCGGCTGCGTCTACGGCAACAGCGACCCGGCTCGCGACCTTCCGGTGCTCGCCGAACACGTACGGGAGGGCCGGCTGGACCTCTCGGCCCTGGTCACCGAGCGGATCGCCCTGGAGGGCATCCCGGCGGCCTTCGAGAACATGCTGGCGGGCAAGGGCGGCCGCTCCCTGGTGGTGTTCTGACGGTCAGCCGACCTTCTCGGGTCGCGGCTCCCCGGCCGCGACCCGCCGGGTCCGCCCGCGCACCCGGGACCGGGACACCGCCACGCCCGCGAGGCACAGCGCGCCGCCCACCAGCGTGAGCAGCCCCGGCACCTCGCCGAGCGCCAGCCACGACATCAGCACGACCAGGGCCGGAACGGCGTACGTCGTCGCGCCCATCCGGCTGGCGGTGGTGCGGGCGAGGGCGTAGGCCCAGGTGGTGAAGGCGAGAGCGGTGGGAAAGACACCGAGGTACACCATGTCGAGGGTGGCCGACACCGGCGCGTGGGCGGCCTCCCGCACCAGCTGTCCGGTGAACGGCAGGCAGACCACGGCACCGACGAGGCACCCGTAGGTCGTCACCTGCAGGGCACTTCCGTGCCCGAGGGCCGGCTTCTGCGCGACGACCCCGCCGGCGTAGGCCACCGCCGCGAGCAGACACAGCACCACCCCGAACACCGAGGAACCGCCGCCGGCCGACATCGACAGCCCCACGGTCACGGCACCGGCGAACGACACGGCCATCCCCGCCAGCAGCCGGGGCGGCATCGGATCGCCGAGCAGTCTGGCACCGAGCAGGGCTATCAGCAGCGGGCCCACGTTCACGACGAGAGCGGCGGTGCCCGCGTCCACCTGCTGCTCACCCCAGTTCAGGACCACCATGTAGAACCCGAACCACAGCACCCCGGACAGCCCGATGCCCCGCCACGCGCTCCTGGGCGGCAACCCCTCCCGCCGTACGGCACAGATGACGCCCAGCGCCACGGCCCCCGCGACCAGCCGTCCGAGCGCGAGCGCACCCGGCGAGTAGGCGTCCCCCGCGGTCCGGATCGCCACGAAGGCGGAGGCCCAGAGCACGACGGAGACGACGGCCGCGGCGGTGGCGAGCAGCTGTTGGCGTGGGGCGCTGTTCATCATGCTCCTGAGGCTAGGCAGCGAAGGGGCTGCGATCTGGCGGGAATCGGACGGCGTTACCGTTGCCCGCTGCATTGGCCGGGCGGGGTGGGGACGCTCCCCGGCGCCGGCAGGGTGCCGGCTGTCTGCGGCCGCGGCGCCCATGCAGCCGACGCACCGCAACTCGTCAGGGGCGCGGGGAAGCGCGACCAGCCGCATGGCACCCGCACCCGGCACACCACACACCCCCCACCCCGTAGCCGAACTCAACCCAACCCCGCCGCCTCGACGCCGAGCAACTCAAATAGCGCACGCTCTCCCGACGGAGTCACCTTCACGGCCCGCTCGGAGCCGATGCGCACGCACCAGCCCGCCTCCATCGCGTGCCGGCACAGCGCCGCCCCCGCCACCCCCGCGAGATGCGGCCGCCGCTCGGTCCAGTCGAGGCACGCCCGGGCCAGCGGACGCCGGGTCGAGTGGTCGAGGGCGATACCCGCCGTGCCGAACCACTCCACCCCCGCGTCCGTCAGCGCGAACCCGGTGTCCTGCCGGAGCAGCCCGTGCGAAGTCAGCGCATCCGTGACCGCGATCCCGAGCCGCCCGGCGAGATGGTCGTAACAGGTACGGCCGCGAGCCATCGCGGAGCGGGCGCCGGACTCCCGCAGGGTGTGGCCGGCCTGCCGTACGGCAGCCGCGGGCACCTGTGCGGCGAGGTCCTCGACGAGCTGGGCCACGCGGGCGTCGGCCAGCCGGACGTACCGGTGCCGGCCCTGCCGTTCCTCGGTCAGCAGCCCGCCCCCGACCAGCTTGCCCAGGTGCTCGCTCAGTGTGGACGCGGCGACCCCGGCATGCCGGGCCAGTTCCCCGGCGGTCCAGGCCCGTCCGTCCAGCAGCGCGAGCAGGCACGCGGCCCGCGTCTCGTCGGCGACCAGCGAGGCGAGTGCGGCGAGGCCGGCGGCCCGGGAGTCCTTGGCGGTCATGCCTTCAGCATGCGGCACCGATGCTTCGGCGCCGGCCGAAGTGTCCTCACACGCTCTGCCGTACCTGCTCGTACTGCTGCGCCAGCCCGTCCAGCAGCGCGCTCAGCCCCGTCTCGAAGGCCCGCTCGTCGATCTTCTCCTGCTGCTCGGCGAGGAGGTGCGCCTGCCCGAGGTGGGGATAGTCGGCGGGGTCGTAGGCGCTCGCGTCGTCCACGAAGCCCCCGGCGAACGAGCCGAGCGCGGAGCCCATGATGAAGTACCGCATCAGCGCGCCGATGGACGTGGCCTGCGACGGCGGCCAGCCCGCCGCGACCATCGCGCCGTACACGGCGTCGGCGAGCCGCAGCGCCGCGGGGCGGCGGCCGGGCCCGCGGGCGAGGACCGGGACGATGTTGGGGTGGTCGCGCAGGGCGGCCCGGTAGGAGATCGCCCAGTCGTGCAGCGCGGTCCGCCAGTCCCGGACGTCCTCGAACATCGACAGGTCCACCAGAGCGCTCACCGAGTCGGCCACCGCCTCCAGGATCTCGTCCTTGGTGCGGAAGTGGTTGTAGAGCGAGGGCCCGCTCACCCCCAGCTCGGCGGCGAGCCGTCGGGTGGAGACGGTCGCCAGGCCCTCCGCGTCCACGAGTTCCCGTGCCGTCTCGACGATCCGGTCGGTGCTGAGGATGGGCTTGCGCGGTCGGGCCATGGCGCACATAGTAGGGCTGCGACGGGAAACTAGCAGTGCTAATTTAAATGTCCGGCTTTCAAGATCCGTCTGGTGTGGGGTGATCTCGTGGTGAACCTGGGGCTCAGCGCGGAGCAGGTCGCGGTACGGCAGCTCGCCCGGGACTTCGTGGAGCGCGATATCGCCCCGCACGTGGTCGCCTGGGACCGCGCCGAGGAGGTCGACCGTGGCATCGTGAAGAAGCTCGGCGAGGTCGGCTTCCTCGGTCTGACCATCGCAGAGGAGTACGGCGGCTCGGGCGGCGACCACCTCGCGTACTGCCTGGTCACCGAGGAGCTGGGCCGCGGGGACTCCTCGGTCCGCGGCATCGTCTCCGTGTCCCTGGGCCTGGTCGCCAAGTCGATCGCGGCCCGGGGGAGCGAGGAGCAGAAGCGGCGCTGGCTCCCGGGCCTGACCTCGGGCGAGTACGTCGGCTGCTTCGGTCTCACCGAACCCGGCACCGGCTCCGACGCGGGCAACCTCACCACCCGAGCGGTGCGCGACGGCGAGACCTACGTCCTCAACGGCACCAAGACGTTCATCACGAACGGCACCTGGGCCGACGTCGTCCTCCTCTTCGCCCGCTCCACGGACGCCCCCGGGCACAAGGGCGTCTCCGCCTTCCTGGTCCCCGCCGACACCCCCGGACTGACCCGCCGCGCCATCCACGGCAAGCTCGGCCTGCGCGGCCAGGCCACCGCCGAACTGGTCCTCGAGGACGTCCGGGTGCCCGCCTCCGCGCTGCTCGGCGAGGAGGGCAAGGGCTTCTCCGTCGCCATGTCCGCGCTGGCCAAGGGGCGGATGTCGGTGGCGGCGGGCTGTGTCGGCATAGCCCAGGCCGCGCTGGACGCGGCCGTGCGGTACGCCGGTGAGCGCGAGCAGTTCGGCAGGTCCATCGCCCACCACCAGCTGGTCCAGGAGCTGATCAGCGACATCGCCGTCGACGTGGACGCGGCCCGGCTGCTCACCTGGCGGGTCGCCGACCTCGTCGACCGCGGGCAGCCGTTCGCCGTCGAATCCTCCAAGGCCAAGCTGTTCGCCTCCGAGGCGGCCGTACGCGCCGCCAACAACGCCCTTCAGGTCTTCGGCGGCTACGGCTACATCGACGAGTACCCGGCCGGCAAACTCCTGCGCGACGCCCGCGTGATGACCCTCTACGAGGGCACCACCCAGATCCAGAAGCTGCTCATCGGCCGGGCGCTCACCGGGGTCTCCGCATTCTGAGTACGCCCCTGAGTATTTCGGCGGATGTGGCGCGGGCCACGTCCGCCGATGCTTTCTCCCATGAGTGACACACCCGTCAGACAGCAGAACACGGCCGCCTACTACGGCCAGGCCGTCGCCTCCTTCGCGGTCGCCATGGCGGCCACCGCCATCGGCATCTTCCGGCTGGACGCCGACGCCTGGGTCCGGGCCTTCCTGGCCATCGCCGTCCTCTATCTCGTCACGTCGGCCTTCACGCTCGCCAAGGTGATCCGGGACCGCCAGGAGGCCGGGCAGATCGTCAGCCGTGTCGACCAGGCCCGCCTGGAGAAGCTGCTCGCCGAGCACGACCCCTTCGAAAAGCTGTGAAAAGCGCCGGCAAGCTCTGAGCGGGCGCTCTAAGCGAGCGCTCACCTTCAGCGGTATGGTGGTGCTCCTGTCACCGAGAGGGGCGAGTGAGCGATGAGTACGGCGGAGGAGACGGCCGGCGGCGAGGTCGAGCCGTGGGAAGAGGTCACCCCTGACGCGGCCCGGCGGCTGCTGGTCGCCGCCGTGGAGGCCTTCGCCGAGCGCGGCTACCACGCGACGACGACCCGCGACATCGCGGGCCGCGCCGGCATGAGCCCGGCCGCGCTCTACATCCACTACAAGACCAAGGAAGAGCTGCTCCACCGGATCAGCCGGATCGGCCACGACAAGGCCCTGGACATCCTGCGGACGGCGGCCCGGCGCGAGGGCACGGCCGCGGAGCGGCTCGCCGACGCCGTCAGCTCCTTCGTCCGCTGGCACGCCGGGCGGCGCACCACCGCGCGGGTCGTGCAGTACGAGCTCGAGGCGCTCGGCCCCGAGGCCCGCGCCGAGATCGTCGCGCTGCGCCGCCAGGTGGACGCCGAGGTGCGCGGGATCATCGATGACGGTGTGGCCTCCGGCGAGTTCGACGTGCCCGACGTGAAGGGCACCACCCTCGCCGTGCTGTCGCTGTGCATCGACGTGGCCCGCTGGTTCACCCTGGACGGCCCGCGCACCCCCGAGGAGGTCGGCGCGCTGTACGCCGACCTCGTGCTGCGGATGGTGGGCGCCGGGTGAGGGCGCCCCTCCCGGGCGGAACTCAGAAGTAGTACCGGGACACCGACTCCGCGACGCAGACCGGCTTGTCGCCGCCCTCGCGCTCGACGGTGAAGGCGACGGCCACCTGGACACCGCCCGGGACGTCCTCGACACCGGTGATCGTCGCGGTGGCGCGCAGCCGGGAGCCGACGGGGACGGGGGAGGGGAAGCGGACCTTGTTCGTCCCGTAGTTGACGCCCATCCGGACGCCCTCGACGTGGATGAGCTGCGGTCCGAAGAGCGGGAGCAGCGACAGCGTGAGGTAGCCGTGGGCGATGGTGGTCCCGAACGGTCCCGCCGCGGCCTTCTCCGGGTCCACGTGGATCCACTGGTGGTCCCCGGTGGCCTCCGCGAACAGGTCGATCCGCTTCTGGTCGATCTCCAGCCAGTCCGTGTGGCCCAGCTGCTCGCCCACCGCGCCCCTCAGCTCGTCGGGGGAGGTGAAGGTCCTCGGTTCTGCCATGTTCCCGGCCTCTCGCTCGCAGGTCTAAGCGACTGCTTAGCATGGTCGGGTGCGGAGGCGATGTCAACGGATGCCGGGCCGACCGGCCGGATGGTGCCGGTCGGTAGTCTCTGCGGAGTGCCCCAGATTCCCGAGAAGATCCACGAGCTGACCGTCGGCCAGCTGTCCGCACGCAGCGGCGCCGCCGTCTCCGCGCTGCACTTCTACGAGTCCAAGGGGCTCATCACCAGCAGCCGTACCTCCGGAAACCAGCGCCGCTACACCCGCGACACGCTGCGCCGCGTCGCCTTCGTCCGCGCGGCCCAACGGGTCGGCATCCCGCTGGCGACCATCCGCGAGGCCCTCGCGCAACTCCCCGAGGAACGCACCCCGACCCGCGAGGACTGGGCCCGGCTGTCCGAGGCGTGGCGCTCCGAGCTGGACGAACGCATCAAGCAGCTCAACCGGCTCCGCGACCACCTCACCGACTGCATCGGCTGCGGGTGCCTGTCCTTGGACACATGTGTGCTGTCGAACCCCGATGACGCCTTCGGCGAACGGCGGGCGGGCTCACGTCTCATGGCCGAGGGCCGGTGAGCCGGGGCCCTGGCCGAGGTGGGAGACCTGGTAGTGGTCGAATCCCACCCCGACGACCCGGGCCGGGGCGACGGCAGCCGCTGACCGCGCCGCGGCGTGGTGATGCGACAGGGCGCCCGGTACGACGGCCCGCACCTGGGGAGGTCACCGCGGACCCCGGCGAGGGCGGTGCCTGACGGAACGGAGCCGCGGCAGGCCGGCCCGGGCGGATGTCACAACCCCGATGCGGCCTCCCGCGGCGCACGAGCGCCGAGCAGGGCGAGGCAGTCGACCCACGGCTGACCTTGGGCACACCGGCTGCCTTGCAGATCTCGGCCACACCCGTCCCATGGGGGGTGCAAGTTCACGACCGGTCGCCTATTCGTACTCGGTCCCGCCCTTGCGCGTCAGGTAGGCAGGGCTGACGGCCTTCGCGATCGCCCGGCCCCCGGTCACCCCGCTGTACCGCTCCACGAGGGGCCGTATCACCACGCCCTCCCGCAGATGCAGCCCCCGCCCGGACACCGTCTCCCGCCCGCTCGCGAACTCCAGCACCCGCTCGATGTCGTACGGCCCCGAGAACAGCCGAGGCACCGACGGCAGCTCACCGCCGAGGACTTCGGCCGCGTCCAGCCACCGCACCGTGCCGTCGATCTCGGCGGACACGTCGAACACCGCGTAGCCCAGCGTCTCCCGCCGCCCGTCGGCCCCGTAGGTCAGGTCCTGCACCCCCGCCCCGTACACCTCGCCGAAGATGCCGACGCGGCGCGCCCCCAGCCGTTCGGCGAGCCGGGCCGCGACCTCGGCGACGCCGTGTCCGCGCACCGCCCGCCAGTACAGATTGCGCGGATCCTCCTTCAGGGCGAGGGACTTGGCGCCGAAGCCCTTGGAGGAGACGTGCACCCGGTCCTCGTCGGCGAGATACGTCAGCAGGCAGGCCGAGCCGTGCAGCTTCTCGGTCAGGACCACATCCTCGCCCGCTGCGAAGATGTCCGGAAACCGCTGGATGTTCTCGATGTCCACCCAGGGCAGCAGGTCGGGCGCGGACTCCACGTCCCCGTCCATCGTCGGCGGGACCGGCGGCACCCACTTGGTGATGCCCAGCCGCCCGGCGAAGTCGGTCCCCTCGGCCGCGGCCCGCGCCAGGTCCACGTCCGCCAGCGCCTTCGGCCGGCACACGATGCCCTGCGACAGCTCACCCCGCAGCCGCACCGCCTTGACCCGGTTGGCGTCACCGCCCGCCAGCCGCCCGGTCAGCCCCAGCTCCTCGATCAGCCCCGGCGGCAGCACGGACTGCTCGGGGATGTAGACGGCGGTCTCACCGGTCCGGTACGCACCCTTGGCGACGACGGCCCGGTACAGGCCCACCTGGGCCAACTCGAGCGCATCGGCGTTCGGATGCTCGTGGACGGTCAGCACTTCGGCGGTGACGCGCAGCGTCGACATCTGGGGACTCCTCGGTTCCTCAGGTCGGTTTCATCGACACCACTCTCCGCACGGGAAAGGGGTGGAGCGAGCGGATTAGGGGCTGGTAACGTCGCGATCTTCGGCCGGCGGCGACCCCCGGCACGGAGTACCGAACGGGGCCGAACTCCCATGCCCACGCCTGCCCTTGACGCCGCCCTCGCGGACATCGACACGGTCTTCAACGGCTTCGCGAGCCCGGACGAGACCGGCTGCGGCCTGTGCCACCTGCCCGAGGAGACCGCGTATCTGCGCACGCCGTACGTCCGCATGCCCGTCGACGTGGTGCGGAGGTACCTCTTCGAGGTGTCCGACCACTTCGACGACCACGCGGCCTCGATGCGCCGTCTGCTCCCGCAGGCCGCACGGGCGATGGCCGACGGCGCCCTCGGCTCGATCGGCTACGGCTGCCACGGGCTGAGCCGGGTGGACTGGCGCTCCTGGCCGGCCGAGCAGGCCGCCGCGATCGACGCCTTCCTGCGCGCCTGGTGGCGGGACGCCCTGACGACCGCCCAACCGCCTTACAGCATCGACGACATCTTCGACACCTGTGTCACGATCGCGCAGAGCGTGACACCGTTCCTCGACGGCTGGCCCCGAGGACCGGTCGCCGACACCCACCTCATCCACTGCGCCGGCGTGTGGCTCTACGACCTGCTCTCCGACAACTCCCCCTTTCCCTGGTGGTACGACGACAGCGAGGAGGCGGGTCTCGCCGAGCTCCGTACCTGGCTGCCCGGCCCCGGCGCCGCCCGCTTGCACGCCCTCGGCGAGTACGACCTCGCCGTCCGCTGCGAACTCCTGGCCCTGCCCTACGGCGACCGCTGGGCGCACGCGTACTGGGACAGCGCCTCTCCCACCAACTGAGCGTTGGAACGGGCCCGTTCACCGTCCGGCAGGACCAGGGTGTCCTCCAGGCCGATACGGACGGCCAGGCCCAGCCGCCCGGCCAGACGCAGCACCGGCCAGGCACCGCCCTCCTCGCCGTGCAGCAGCACCGGGCGGCCGTGGGCGCCGGCCAGTCCGGCCAGCAGGGTCCGCGCCGACGCCTGAGCCGTCGCCGGATCCGGGTCGGTCACCTCCGCGAGCACCCGCAGCACCCTCGGCCCGAGCGGCGAGGCCGCGAACCGGGCCGCTCCGTCGGTGCCGGACCAGATACCCGCCTCCACACGGACACCCCGGGCGAGCAGGTGCTCGGCCACCTCCTCGGCGCCGGGCTCATGCCAGTCGACCGAGGCGAAGTCGGGCAGCGCCGACCAGCTGCGCACCCGGTCGAGCCGGGCGGCGGGGTCGGGCTCGGCCCAGGCGCCGGTGGTCACCCCGACCGGCACCGGCACCCGCGCCCGTATCGCCTCCAGCGTCGGGGCGAGCACCCGTGGGGACAGACTGTCGTGCCCGCACGGTGTCTTGGGGTGAACGTGGATCTCCGTGGCGCCGGCCGCGACAGCTTCGGCGGCGGACCGTGCCAAGTCCTCGGGGGACAAGGGCACACACGCGCCGTCCATGGCCGAGCGGCGGCCGTTGAGACACACCTGCATCATGAGTCGATGGTGCCGGACGCCACTGACAGTGCCCAACGGCGCGTCCCGGCAAGGGGTGCGGCATCCCCCTGCGCACCCCCCGGTTCCACCCCCCTGCCGATCAGGCCGAGATCAGCAGCTGTCCCCGCCCGGCGTACGCCAGCGCCTGGGGCGTGAGCACGGGCCGGGGCACGAGGATCCCGCAGTCCGTGCAGACCGGACCGGACGAGGGCTCGTGGTCCAGGTCGAACTTCCATATGAGGCGCTCACCGGAACACACGGGGCAGGCCGAGCCCGGCTCCCGCTCCAGCGCGGCGATCAGCCGGCGCAGCACCTCGGCCAGCGGCTCGCCGGGGTGGACCCGCGGGTCGTCGCACCAGGCGACCCCGAACCCGCCCCAGGTCAGCCGGTGCCAGTCGTCCACGGTGCCGGGCCGGCGCAGCCCGTCGTGCTTCTCCTTCTTGCGGCGCTCGGCGAACTCGCCCTCATAGGTGAGCCAGACCTCGCGCGCCTCCTCCAGCTCCTCCAGTGCGGCCACGAGCCGCGCCGGGTCGGGGGAGCGGTCCTCCGGACCGAAACCGGCCCGGGAGCACAAGTGGTCCCAGGTCGCCCGGTGCCCGTAGGGAGCGAACCGCTCCAGGCACTTACGCAGTGAGTAGCGCCGCAGTGCCAGATCACACCGCGGATCGCGCACCTGTCTCGCCAGACTTCGGAATCCGGCCATCGCCCTGCACCTCCGTCACACCTGCGTCCGCACTTCGGTCACTTCGGCGTCGCCGTACGGCTTTCGCGCGACGTCGCCGAGTAGACGTATCGACACGCGATCCGGCTCCATCCGATTTCCGATGCCCTCCCATAAGGCGCCCCGGGTTGACCGCCGGGCGCACCGGTCCTCGTGACTCCAAAACTTGACGCATGTTCATCTTCAATCCCGGGGATACCGGCGGTAACGTCCGGCCCACCCCCGTCGGGAGGAGCTGCCATGCCACGGCGCACCCCACGCAACGTGTTGTTCGACAGACTGAGAACTCCCCGCAGGCTCACCGGGTTCCTGAAGACGGCATCCGTATGCGTTCTCATCGCGGGAGTCCTCTCCCCGCTCACCCAGGCAGCGGCGGCGGAGAGCGCCACGGCCTCGAACGACTACTGCGGCGGCCAGTGTTCGGACATCCTGCCGCCGGGCGAGAACGGCAACGCCACCCTCGCCCAGATCCTGCTCAACCAGGCCTTCGGCGTCCAGCCCTCGCACGCCGAGGACCAGCTCGGACCGTACGCCAACCTGGCGAACGGCTACTCGGGGCTCACCGACGCGAAGATCAACACGTTCTTCGACGACGCCTCCCTCGGCGTCCCTTCCGACCAGGTCGCCTCCACCGAGAAGCCGGCCGGCCGCGGTGACGTGACGATCGTCCGCGACAAGAAGACCGGTGTGCCGCACATCACAGGCACCACCCGGTACGGCACCGAGTTCGGTGCCGGGTACGCGGCCGCCGAGGACCGGCTGTGGCTGATGGACGTCTTCCGGCACGTGGGCCGCGGCCAGCTGACCACCTTCGCCGGCGGCGCGGCCGCCAACCAGGGCCTGGAGCAGCAGTTCTACCGCAACGCGCCGTACACCGAGGCCGACCTGCAGGCGCAGATCGACAACGCCGTGGCGAACAACGGCGCCCGCGGTCAGCAGGCCCTCGCCGACGCCAACGCCTACCTCGCCGGCATCAACTCCTACATCGACGCCTCCGACAGCGGCCGCTACTTCCCCGGCGAGTACGTCCTGACCGGCCACAAGGACTCCATCACCAACGCCGGCACCATAGACCACTTCAAGATCACCGACCTGGTGGCGCTCGGCTCCGTCGTGGGCTCGCTGTTCGGCTCCGGCGGGGGCGGCGAGGTCGACAACGCGCTCTCCCTGATCGCCGCCCAGTCCAAGTACGGCGTGGCGGAGGGCACCAAGGTCTGGGAGTCCTTCCGCGAGCGCAACGACGCCGAGGCCGTCCTGACCGTCCACAACGGCGAGAGCTTCCCCTACGCCTCCAGGCCCGACGACCCCAAGGGCGAGGCCCTGCCCGACCCCGGCTCGGTGACCCAGGAGCCGCTCGTCTACGACCGCACGGGCAGCGCCGCCACCGCGAGCGCCAGCCGCGCCTCCACCGCGGCCGCCAGGGCCACCCTCGGCTCCGCCAGGCGAGGCATGTCCAACGCCCTCGTGGTGGGCGGAAAGTACACCGCCAGTGGCCACCCCATCGCCGTCTTCGGGCCGCAGACCGGCTACTTCGCCCCGCAGCTGCTCATGCTCCAGGAGATCCAGGGCCCGGGCATCAGCGCCCGCGGCGCCTCCTTCGCGGGCCTGAGCATGTACGTCGAGCTGGGCCGCGGCCAGGACTACTCCTGGAGCGCGACCACCTCGGGCCAGGACATCATCGACACCTACGCCGTCGAGCTGTGCCAGGACGACTACCACTACCTGTACCACGGCACCTGCACCGCGATGGACGAGGTCGAGCAGAAGAATGCGTGGAAGCCGACGACCGCCGACGGGAGCGCGGCGGGGTCGTACACCATGCGGGTGTGGCGGACGAAGTACGGCCCGGTCGAGTACCGAGGCACGGTCGGCGGCAAGAAGGTCGCCTACACCACCCTGCGCTCCTCCTACCTGCACGAGGCCGACTCGATCATCGGCTTCCAGATGCTGAACGACCCCGACTACGTCAAGGGCCCGAAGGACTTCCAGAGCGCGGCCCAGCACATCAACTACACCTTCAACTGGTTCTACGCCGACTCCCAGCACACCGCGTACTACAACAGCGGCGACAACCCGGTCAGGGCGAGCGGCGTCGACGCCGAGTTCCCGGTGTGGGCGCTGCCGGCGTACGAGTGGCGGAACTGGGACCCGGCCACCAACACGGCCGACTACACCCCGGCCTCCGCGCACCCGAACTCGGTCGACCAGGACTACTACGTCTCCTGGAACAACAAGCAGGCCAAGGACTACACGACCGCGTCCTGGGGCGACGGGTCGGTTCACCGCGGAAACCTGCTCGAGGACCGGGTGAAGAAGCTGGTCGCGGCCGGCGGGGTGACCCGCACCAAGCTGGTGCAGGCCATGGCGGACGCGGCCCTCGCCGACCTGCGCGCCGAGGACGTGCTGCCCAAGCTGCTCAAGGTGATCAACTCCTCCCCGGTGACCGACTCCACGGCCGCCGACGCGGTGAACAAGCTCCAGGCGTGGGTGAGCGCGGGCGCCAGGCGCACGGAGACCTCGGCGGGTTCGAAGACGTACGCCAACGCCGACGCGATCCGCATCCTGGACGCCTGGTGGCCGCTGCTGGTGAAGGCGGAGTTCGAGCCCGGCCTGGGCAGCGACCTGTACACCGCGTTCACCGACAACCTGCCCGTGGACGAGGCCCCGTCCGCCGGGCACGGCCCGACCGGCTCGCACGCCGGGAGCTCCTTCCAGTACGGCTGGTGGAGCTATGTCGACAAGGACATCCGGTCGGTGCTCGGTGAGTCCGTGCAGGGACCGCTCGCCCGGCAGTACTGCGGCGGCGGCAGCCTCGGCGCCTGCCGGGACAGCCTGATCGGCACCCTGAAGCAGGCGGCAGGCCTGACCGCCGCCCAGGTCTACCCGGGCGACGACCAGTGCTCGGCCGGCGACCAGTGGTGCGCCGACTCGATCGTCCAGCGCACCCTGGGCGGCATCAAGCACGGCAGGATCAGCTGGCAGAACCGGCCGACCTTCCAGCAGGTCGTGGAGTACACGTCACACCGGTGACATGCGAACGGCGGCGGGTCAGACGATACGGCCCGCCGCCAGCACCACCCGCGCCAGTTCCGGGTGCACGATGTCGCTGTGCGCCCCGGACGGCGGGCCCCCGCTGCGGACGACCGCGGCCGCGTCGACGTTCACACAGCCCGATCCGGGCAGCGCCCCGGTCAGGGCCGCGGCGAGGTCCAGCTTCGCGGTGCCCGGCACCGCCTGCACCCCGTCGTGCCCCATGGCCCCCCACTCGGGGCCCAGCACACCCGCGACGTCGACGCCCAGGACCGAGTGGTCGTCCCCCGCGAGACGCGAGGCGAGCGGATAGAAGGTGCCGAGCGCGTCGTCGAAGTGCGAGTAGCAGCACACCAGCGGGCCGTCGATCCGCTTCTGCCGGTCCTTGAGCGCGCCCGCGGTGTCCGGGTCCCCGGGCAGCCGGGCCGCGAACGCGTAGTGCGAGAAGGCGCCCTGCAGCAGGGTCACGGACTTCACCGTGCGCACTCCGCCGGGCAGCCCGCGCAGCGCGAACGCCACCAGCCGCCCGCCGAAGCTGTGTCCGACCAGATGCACCCGCACGCCGGGAGCAGCCTGGGCCAACTGCCCGACGAAAGAACCGAGTCCGTGCTCGCCGACCGTCCCGGCCCGCCGTTTCATTATGTAGTACGTCGCCTGCCGCAGCAGCTCCTTGGCACCCTCCCAGGGGTTCGGCAGGCTGAACTCGGCGTGCGGTCCGGTCAGCGCCGCGGCGAACTCCTCGCAGGCGGTCACCGTGTCACCGCTGAACATGAGGGGCTCGCCCGGCTGCGAGGTGTCCGCCGCGGCGAGCGGCGGGGCCGCCCCGACCAGCTGCCGCACCAGCTGCCCGAACTGAGCCAACCCCTGTTCCCCGTCCGGCTGTTCGTCCAGCATCCGGGCCAGCCGGTCGAGCTGCTCGGCCCGGTCGGGGAAGGCCGTCAGCAGTGCGCGCCGGGTGTCCGGGTCCAGCGCCGGGCCCGCCGCGAGACCGGGCACGGTGCTCGGAAAGTCCGGGATCGGCTCGTCGCAGAACCGCATCGACGGCCAGATCACGCCCACGTACCCGATCCGCGCCTTCGGTGCGAGCTTCGGGATCGGGGCGAAGAAACGCCGGTACAGCGCGGTGGCGCCCGAACGGTCGTTGTTCCAGCCGTGCGCGAAGACGATCAGGTCACGGACGCCCCGGTCCGTGACCTGCGCCAGCAGCCGGTCGCGTTCGGGGCCGTCCACGTCCCCGTCCGCATCGAAGGTCAGCTCCCAGTAGGGAGTCACGCTCATCCCAGGATCCGCCATGCCGGGCTCCCTCGTCCCCCGAACGATGCGATGTGGGCGTATCGTCCTGCGGCGGGGCAGAGTTGGCCATACGGCGCGGTTCACTTGTAGAGCAGATATTCCTTTCGAACGCTCCGGAAAGCGGCCAGCTCCTCCTGCCAGGCGGCGACCACCTCGTCCGGGCCGGCCCCCGCGTCGATCATGGTCCGCACCCGGGTGGAGCCGGTGAGCTTGTCGATCCAGTTGTCCGAGCGCCAGGCGAAGCCGTCCCAGACCTTCCGTGCGGTCACGAGCAGGGCGATCCCGGTGCGTACGGGGTCGTAGGCGGCCCGGTCCCGCACATGGATCTGCACGCCCCCGACGGTCCTGCCCTGGAACTTGGAGAAGGTGGGCGCGAAGTAGGCCTCCCGGAACCGCACACCCGGCAGCCCCAGTTCGTCGGCCGCGGCGGCCCAGCGCCCGTCGACGCCCTCGGCGCCGAGGAGTTCGAAGGGCCGGGTCGTGCCGCGCCCCTCGGAGAGGTTGGTGCCCTCGAACATGCAGGTGCCCGAGTACACCAGTGCGGTGTCCGGGGTCGGCATGTTCGGGCTGGGCGGCACCCAGGGCAGACCGGAGGCGTCGTAGAACCATGTGCGCTTCCAGCCCGTCATCAGGACGGTCTCCAGCGGGACCGGCGTGCTCAGGAACTCCCCGTTGAACAGCCGGGCCAGCTCGGCGACCGTCATGCCGTGTGCCTGCGCGATGGGCCGGCGGCCCACGAAGGTGGCGAACTCCTTGTGCAGGACGGGGCCCTGGGCCGAGCGTCCGGTGACCGGATTCGGGCGGTCGAGCACGACGAAGCTCTTGCCCGCGAGCTGGGCCGCCTCCATGCAGTCGTACAGGGTCCAGATGTACGTGTAGAAGCGGGCGCCCACGTCCTGGATGTCGAAGACGATCGTGTCGACCCCGGAGGCGGTGAAGATGTCCGCCAGCGGGCGACCGCTCGTGAGGTACGTGTCGTAGACCGGCAGACCCGTCGCCGGGTCGTCGTAGCGGCCCTCGGAGCCGCCGGCCTGGGCGGTGCCGCGGAAACCGTGCTCGGGGCCGAAGACCGCGGTGAGCCTGCAGCGGGGGTCGGCGTGCATGACGTCGACGATGTGCAGGGCGTCCCGGGTGATGCCGGTGGGGTTGGTGACGATGCCGACTCGCCGGCCGCCGAGGAGGGCGTATCCGTCGGCTGCGAGTCTTTCGAAACCCGTGCGCAGGTGGTCGGCGGCCGCTGCCGGTGTCGCTCCGAGAGAGGCGGTGGCTGTGGCCGCTGCGAGTAAGGCTCTTCTGGACAGGTGCATGAGGTGACCTCCACGTTGAGCGCTCCCGCAGGCAGTGTGGCAGGGTGCGGGCCGGATGTGGCTGATCGCGCCCAGGCGACAGAGCCGCAAATCGATGCAGCCCCGAGACCCTGGGGAGTCGACCCTTCCGTACCTACATACCGACTGGTTAGTCTGGGATGCCAGAGCCGATACGCGCCGCGCGAGATCGCGTCGAAGGAGACCGATGGTGGAAGCCGTGCAGGATGCCGGAGTGGTCGTCACCGGAGCGGGCGGGGGGATCGGGGCCGCGCTGGCCCGCAGGTTCGCGGCAGAGGGTGCCAGAGTCGTCGTCAATGACCTGGACGCCGGGAAGGCCGAGGCGGTGGCCGCGGAGATCGGCGGGATCGCCGTGCCGGGCGATGCCTCGGCGATCGTCGATGACGCCCGTGAGGCGCTCGGCGGTGCCGTGGACGTCTTCTGCGCCAACGCCGGCGTCGCCTTCGAGGACGCGGGTGCCGGCGAGACCCTCGACGAGAAGGCCTGGGCGCTGTCCTGGGACGTCAACGTGATGGCCCACGTCCGGGCGGCCCAGGCGCTGCTGCCGGACTGGCTGGAGCGCGGGCGCGGCCGGTTCGTCTCCACGGTGTCGGCCGCCGGACTCCTCACCATGATCGGCGCCCCCTCCTATGCCGTCACCAAGCACGGCGCGCTGGCCTTCGCCGAGTGGCTGTCGCTCACCTACGGCCACCGGGGCGTCAAGGTCCACGCCATCTGCCCGCAGGGCGTCCGCACCGACATGCTCGCCGCCACCGGCAGCGCGGGCGACCTGGTGCTGCAGCCGACCGCGATCGAGCCGGAGGCGGTCGCCGAGGCGCTGTTCCAGGGCATCGCGGAGGACCGCTTCCTGATCCTGCCGCACCCCGAGGTCGCCGAGTACTACCAGGCGCGGGCCGCCACCCCCGACCGCTGGCTCGCCGGAATGAACCACATCCAGCAGAAGTGGGAGGCCACCCGGTGAGCGCCTCACCGTACGCGGCGCGGCCCTGGCTGGCCCTGCTCAACGAGGTGCAGCGCGGGCCGGTCGACCCCGCCGACTCGCTCGTGCACGCCCTGCGCGCGGCCGTCGCCGACGCCCCCGACCGCACCTTCCTCGCCTACTTCGACGCCCGGCTGAGCTACCGCGAGGTCGACGAGCTGAGCGACTCCGTGGCCGCCCGCCTCGCCGCGCGCGGTCTGGAGCGCGGCGACCGGGTCGCCGTCGTGCTGCAGAACTCCCCGCACTTCGTCCTGGCCGTCCTCGGCGCCTGGAAGGCGGGCGCGACCGTCGTGCCCGTCAACCCGATGTACAAGTCGGCCGAGGTCGCCCATGTGCTGCGGGACGCCGAGGTCGCCGCGCTGATCTGCTCCGACCGGGCCTGGGAGTCGTATCTGCGGGACACGGCCGCCGGCTCGCCGGTGCGGATCGTGCTCACCGGGTGCGAGCTCGACTTCCAGACCCGGGACGACGCGCGCGTGCTCACCTTCGAGCGGCTGCCCCAGGCCCCCGACGCCGACGACCTCGTGGCCGTCGCCCGGCAGGGCGGCAGGGCGCCCGGGGACCGCGACCCGGGCCCCGGCGACATCGCGCTGATCAGCTACACCTCGGGCACCAGCGGCACCCCGAAGGGCGCCACCAACACGCACGGCAACATCATGCACAACGCCGAGCGGCAGCGGACCGGGCTCGCCCTGCCGGACGCACCCGTCTACTTCGCGCTCGCACCGCTGTTCCACATCACCGGGATGGTCAGCGAGTTCGCGTCGTGTCTCACCAGCGTGGGCACGCTGGTGCTCGCCTACCGCTTCGAGCCGGGTGTCGTCCTGGACGCGTTCGCCGAGCACCGTCCGCACTACACGGTCGGCCCGTCCACCGCGTACATGGCGCTGGCCGCCCACCCCGACGTCACCGCGGAGCACTTCGTCTCCTTCGTGGGCATCGCCTCGGGCGGTGCCCCCGTGCCGCCCGCCCTGGTGGAGAAGTTCCGCGCCCAGTGCGGCCAGTACATCCGCACCGGCTACGGGCTGACCGAGTGCAGCGGGGCCGCCGCGGCCGTCCCGCCCGGCCTGGAGTCGCCCGTCGACCAGGCCTCCGGGACGCTCGCCGTCGGAGTGCCCGGCGCCGACACCCTCGTCCGCATCCTGGACGAGCGGGGCGAGGAGGTCCCCTTCGGCGAGCAGGGCGAGATCGTCGTCCGCGGGCCCCAGGTGGTCCCCGGCTACTGGCGGCGGGCCGAGGCCACCGCCGAGACCTTCCCGGACGGGGAGCTGCGCACCGGCGACATCGGATTCATGGACGCGCAGGGCTGGCTCTACGTGGTCGACCGCAAGAAGGACATGATCAACGCGTCCGGCTTCAAGGTGTGGCCGCGCGAGGTCGAGGACGTCCTCTACACCCATCCGGCGGTGCGCGAGGCCGCCGTGGTCGGCGTCCCCGACGGCTACCGCGGGGAGACCGTCAAGGCCTACATCAGCCTGCGGCCGGGCGCCGAGGCGGACCCGGATGAATTCGCGGTGTACTGCAAGGAGAGACTGGCTGCCTACAAGTACCCGCGCCAGGTGGAGATCCTGCCCGACTTGCCCAAGACGACGAGTGGGAAGATCCTCCGTCGGGAACTGCGTTCCCGCGCCCACGACAATCAGCAGTAACGACGGAAAGGCAGGTGGCGGCAGTGCCCAGGACGACGGACGGAGACGGGACGCCCGTTCCGCAGCGGCTGCTGAACGCCGCCACCCGCCTTTTCGCCGAGCAGGGCTACGACCGCACCTCGGTGCAGGAGATCGTGGAGGCGGCCGGCGTCACCAAGGGGGCGCTGTACCACTACTTCGGCTCCAAGGACGACCTTCTGCACGAGGTGTACGCGCGGGTGCTGCGCGTCCAGCAGGAGCGGCTGGACCACTTCGCCACCATGGACGCGCCGGTGGAGAAGCGGCTCAGGGGCGCGGCCGCGGACGTCGTCGTCACGACGATCGAGAACCTCGACGACGCGATGATCTTCTTCCGCTCCATGCACCACCTGAGCCCGGAGAAGAACAAGCAGGTGCGCGCCGAGCGCCGGCGCTACCACGAGCAGTTCCGCGCGCTCATCGAGGAGGGCCAGCGCGAGGGCGTCTTCTCCACGGCGACCCCCGCCGACCTGGTCGTGGACTACCACTTCGGCTCGGTCCACCACCTGTCGACCTGGTACCGCCCGGACGGCCCCCTCACCCCCCAGCAGGTCGCCGACCACCTGGCCGACCTGCTGCTGCGGGCGCTGCGTCCCTAGCCCCGCAGACATACCGGTGAGGGGGGGGGGGCCAGGGGGGGCGGCCCCCCCCCCCCCCCCCCCAAAAGAGCTTTTTGCCTCCCCCCCCGCCACAAACAACGCGGGGCCCCCCTGCCAGGAACCGGACCAAACACAGAGGTG